>JAGWXN010000150.1 GCA_018969885.1 Betaproteobacteria bacterium
AAAACAGGCGGGGCTACGCCTGCAACGACGAGATCAATGCCATGCTTTACAAGCAGGCTGTGGAACCCCGAACCTAGTTTCAGGTGACTGGGTTGTCAACCTTGCCCGTGCGCCTTTTGAAAGGCACCGGCTGACTGAAAAAACAGATATCGTCTGCATCCATCTTTCCTGCATGATGGATTTCCGATCATGACCGATCGTCCAGTTCTCCATAGAGCCGACCTGCAAGCGCTTGACGAACAGGGCTTTGTCGTTCTTCGCAAGGTCATGGACCCCGACTGGCTTCAAGCAACCCTTGATACCTGCGAGCAACTGTTGAAAGCCGAAGGCGCCGCCGCGGGCTCCGAATTCAGGCAGGAGCCCGGTTCGGATCGCCTGGCCAATCTGGTCGACAAGGGCGAGTGCTTTCAGCGGCTGGTCTCGCACCCGCTCCTGCTTGAAGCGGCTGAGTCCGTGTTGGGGTCCGACTGGAAACTCTCCAGCCTCAACTATCGAGCAGCGCTGCCGGGCGAGGGGCTACAGCCGCTGCACTGCGATATGGGGCTCGCGGCCGATGAATCGGGCTATGCGGTCTTCAATTCGATCTGGCTGCTCGATGATTTCACGACCGAGAACGGTCCCACCCGCTACGTCCCCGGCACGCACCGCTCCGGGCTGCTTCCGCAGCAGGCACTGAGCGATCCGCTTGCCAATCATCCGGATCAGCGGATCGCGCTGGGCCAGGCAGGCGATGTGATTCTCACCAATGCGCACATGTGGCACGGCGGAACAATCAACCGAAGCGCGCGCGCCCGGCGCTCGCTGCATGGTTTTTTTGTCCGCGGCGACAAGCCTCAGCAGCAGTATCAGAAGCGGCTGCTTCGGCCGCAAACCCAGGCATTGCTGTCGCCGCTCATGCGCCGTATCCTCGCGCTCGACGACCCCAGGAACGATGCACTGTCGGAATCAGGAAGCGGCCGCAGTGGCTTTCTTCGGTAGTCAGATCCACGCTTTAAACGAGGCCCCCATGAATCCATGCATCCGATCCGCCGCCACGGCGCTTGTCCTGGCTCTTGCCCTCGCAGGCCCGGTGGCCGCGCAACCCCAGGAACCCTGGCCCAGCCGGCAGGTCACAGCCATCGTGCCTTTCCCTGTTGGGCAAGGAATCGACATCATGGCAAGGGTCCTCACCACAGAAATCAACCGAATCACCGGTCAAGCGTTCGCCGTGATGAATCGCGAAGGCGCGATTGGTTCGATCGGCACCTCGGCCGTAGCCCGTGCCAAGCCCGATGGCTACACCCTGCTGATTGGCCCCAATACGCCGATCACCATCGCCCCGCATGTGCTCAAGTCGGTTCCCTACACCTTTGACGCGCTCACGCCGGTCTGTCAGACCTTCGAAAACGTGATGGCGATCTTTGTGAAGCAGGGGTCGCCCTGGCGCTCGCTCAAGGATCTGTTTGATGCAGCCCAGGCGCAGCCCGGCAAGCTCACCTGGGGCCATACTGGTCTGGGATCGGTGCCGCATCTGTCCATGGCGGGCCTGCTGCAAACCACCACGCTTAAGGTTCAGGACGTGCCGTTCAAAGGTGAGGTGCAGATCCTGCAACTGATGGTCTCGGGCGAACTCAATTTTGCCGCCTCCTCCATTTCAGGCATGTATGGCCGCGGGCTTGAGCCGCTCGCTGTCTTTGCCGACAAGCGGCACACCGCCTACCCCGACACACCGACGGTTGCAGAGCTGGGCTATCCGGCGGGTGTTCCGGGGCTCAACGGCATCTTCGCACCGCAGGGCACGCCAGAGCCTGTGATCGCAGCCATTGAGCAAGCCTGCCGCACGGCGGTCGAGTCGGAGAGCTTCACCAGTTCGGCAGCGCGCTTCCGTCAAACCCCGGCGTTTCTGGGTAGCGCCGCCTTCACCCGGCGTCTGCGAGACGACTACGAAGCCAAAGGCAAGCTCGTGCGCGAGCTCGGGATCAAGCAGGACGGCAGCTGATCGGGCTCTCGGGGCCAGGCGAGATCACCCCGCCCTTTCCCTGCTAACGCGTGTCGACAAAGCGTTTGGCCTTGGTCTGCGACCCCGGGTCGTAGATCTCCTGCGCGGCCGCAAACACCACCCGCGGCCGCACTCGCGAGACATGATGCGTGCGCTCGGCCACCGTGGTGGCGAGCGCCTCCCGGTTCTCAGCGCGGGTGGCTATGCGAACCTGCAGCTCATCCATGGACAAGGGATCCTGCGGGTCGCTTCGCCCCACCACCACCTGAAATTCATCGAGTTCGGCGATTGACTGCAGTACGTCGAGCAGGGCCGCCGGATTGATCAGCATGCCCTTCACCTTGACGAGGTCGCGGGTTCGCACCACCGGTCCCACCACCCGGTCGCCGAAGCGACCGCAATGCGGGCAAGCCCCGCGCTCGATGGACACCATATCGCCCACCAGGAACCGGATCAGCACGGTGCCCCGACGATTGAGATGCGTGACCGCAAGTGCGCCCCGCTCACCGTCGGGCAGGCGCTGCCCGGTATCGGGATCGACCACCTCGTGGAATTGGATTTCAGGTGCGGGGTTATGCCAGGGGCCTTCTTCATGGCATTGCGCGAACGCACCCAGTTCGGTGGAGCCATAGCGATCGAATACGATCGTGGACTGCGCACCGAGCGCTCTCAGACAGCGGCGCAGATCCTCGCGGAGTGCAGGTGACGAGGCCTCGCCCGTGATGGCACACATGCGAACGCGACTGAAGTCAGCGCCTGATTCGATCGCCCGCAGCAGCACGCGTCGAATGAAACTCGGTACGCCCCATAGGATGGTCGCGCGATTCGCCGCAATCGCCTGCACCGCATAATCGAGCGGCCGATGCACCCCGAACCCGCCATGCACCGCCCCGGGAAGCGCGGCAAAAATCGACGCGCCCGCCGCATAAGCGTTGGTGGCTGAACGCACGAAGGCTCCCATAGGAGCCGCTGTGAGCGGAAACAGATTGGCGATCACATCGCTTGCCCGGATGCCCGAGATCTCGGCGACCCGCGCAGACTGGAACAGATACGCGTGATAGTCGTGCGTGGTGTTGTAGACCGGGGTGGGATCGGCGCTGGTACCCGTGGTGTAGATCACTTCCCAGAGCACGCGTTCATGAAGAGGCAGGTCGGGCAATTGCAGCCTGAAACGCTCAGGCGCTTCCATCATGGCCTGCTTGGGCGTGAGCGGCAGCTGCGAAAGATCACCGACAGTTCGGATGGCTTGTGGGTCGACCCCGGCCTGAGACCAACGCTCGCGGTAATAGGGGTGACCGCGCGCGCAGAGCGCGAGCATGTCCTGAAGCCGTGCATTCTGAAAGGCCTCGATCACTGCATCGGGCTGTTTGAGCCCGCCCGCGAGTGTGGCGCTGGGGTGAGTCACGACAGAGGCCTCATGGCAATGAGCGCGATCTTGTCGTTCCTGAATACCTCCTGATCATGCTGGTTATAGACATGATCGCGAAAAGTCACCACCCCGACTTCAGGCTTGGAGGTGGTGCGCTTGGCCACCACCTCCACCTCGGTACGGATGGTGTCACCCGGACGGACCGGCGCCATGAAGCGTGCGCCTTCGATCGCAAGCAGCCCGCGAATGCTCTCCGAAAAAAGCGCGCCGGTCATGGAGGTGGAAAAGGACATGATCAGATGACTGGGGCAGATCAGACCGCCATAGGCGGTGTTGCGCCCCGCCGAATCGTCGAGGAAGAGCGGCACGCGGTAGCCCACCAGGTGGCAGAACGCGAGGTGATCCTCGAGCGTGATCGTGCGTTCGCCCACGCGGTGAACGGACCCGATTTCGAATTCTTCATACCAATGACTGCGCACCACAATCCGACCTTTCTGAATCCGAGAGGCATACGATTGACTCGCCTCGAAAAATCATCCATCGTCGATCAGGTTGATTGCGACGCGCTGCGCGCGTGGCCGCCATGACATCCCAATCAATCCGCATCGTGCATCAAGCCAGGAAGGACAGGCGATGAACCACCGTATTTTCAGAATCCGCCCCCGGCTCAAACCGCTGGCCGCGTGCCTCGCAGCAGTTGCAGCGCTTTCATCGAGCCTGCCCGGCATGGCGCAAACCAGCGCCGCGCCGGGCGGGGCTGCGTCGAAATACCCAGAGCGCCCCATTCGTATCGTGAACACCTTCCCCGCTGGCGGGTCGGGTGATCAGGTCATTCGCACGGTCTTCAACAAGGTCTCGCAGAGCGTAGGGCAACCTTATGTGGTGGACACCCGCGCGGGCGCAGCGGGCGCAATCGGCACCACCCACGTGGCGAAGTCCGCACCCGACGGGTACACCTTTGTGCTGGGCACGGCCAGCACATTCGGCACCAACTCGGCCACGCAACCCAATCTCGCCTATGACCCCATCGCCGACTTCACTCCGGTCATCCAGATGGCGAGCACGCCTTATCTGCTGCTCGCCCATCCATCGGTCCCGGCCGCAAACCTGAGCGAGTTTCTGGCCTACGCGAACGCACAGAAGGGCAAGCTCAACTTCGGCTCGTTTGGTCTGGGCAGTTCCAACCATCTCGCCTACGAACTCCTGATCAGCGTCACCCGCATTCCGATTGTCCATGTGCCTTACAAAGGGGGCGCGCCGCTCATTACGGCGCTACTGGCAGGCGAAGTGCAATCCTCCATGGACGTCTACGCCACCGCCAATCCGCACATTCAGGCCGGGAAGTTCCGGGTACTCGGCGTAGCCGCCCCCAAGCGATTCAGCCTCATGCCCGACGTGCCCACGCTCGCCGAGCAGGGGCATGCCGTGAGCGGGGGCACCTTCTTCGCCCTGCTGGGGCCCGCCCGCCTGCCGCAGTCCATCGTCGACTTTCTGAACGCCGAAGTGAACAAGGCGCTTCGCGATCCGGAGGTTCAGACGCGGCTGCGCTCGCTGGGTGTTGAGCCCGTGGGCGGCGCGCCCGAGGTGCTCGCCAAGGCGGTGGCCGATGAAGTGGCCATCTGGACGCGGCTGGTGAAAACCCAAGGGCTCAAGTTCGATTGAGCCTCTGAGCGGGCCTGCTCACGTGCAGGTCGTGCATCGCGACACACTTCGGGGTCGGATCAGAGGCCGACGGGCCGCCGCGCGCGCTGGCCCGCGCTGCCCGACGCCCTGATCCCGCCTGCGCAGTCCGGCGGATGTTCGCGCATCAAGCCCGGCTCCCCACAGATCGACATGTCAGCGCTTGACCTCGAAGCGATCGGCGCTTATTCTTTTCGGAACAATGTTCCGCTTAATGGAACATACCTCAGGAGCCTGGCAGTTCCTCGGGTACACACAAGGAGACAGCCATTCCCGCAGCCGATCCGTCGGGTGCCAGCATGCAGGCCTCGGACATCACCCTGCGACTGCTCGAGCATCTCGCGCTCGAGCCCGAACCCAGGGGGGTCACCGAACTGGCCCAGGCACTTGGCCTCGCCAAGACCACGGCCCATCGGCATCTGCGCACCCTGGTTGAGCGTGGCTTTGCGCGGCAGCATGCGTCCACCCAGCGCTATGAGCCCGGCATCAAACTCTTCCAGCTGGGCGAGCGACTGCGCGAGCGCTTCACCCTGGGTCGTGCTGCGCGCGAGGTCATGCAGCGGCTGCGCGATACAAGCGGCCAGGCCGTCACGCTCTCGGCACTGATCGAAGATCGGGTGATCGTGGTCGATCTCTTGCAGGGCCATACCCTGATCGAGTTTGGGGTTCGCCCTGGCACCGAAATGCGTCTCACCGGCACTGCTCACGGACGCGTCGCCCTGGCATTCGGACCAGCGTCGCTACGGCCCGCTCAAGGCCACAGCGCTGCCAACCGGCGAGACGCTGCCGCATTGGGGCGCCAGCTTTCGGCCATCCAGAAACAGGGTTGGGCGACTGCCGCCAACGAAGTGATGTTCGGCATGAACGCGCTCGCCGCGCCGGTCTACGGCGCAAACGGCCTCTACCTCGGTGCCGTGGCCATTGTGGGCTCCGTGCAGTACATCCCCGCCAAGCCCACAGCCGCTCAAATCGAGCAGGTCACGCGGGCTGCAGCAACCATTTCCTCTCACATGGGCTGGAGACCGACTTGAAAGAGGTTTATTCGCTCGCCGTCGATATCGGCGGCACGTTCACTGACATCGTGCTGCGGGCCGCAGACGGCAGCCTCACGGTCGACAAAACCCTCACCACCCCGCGTAATCTGCTCGAAGGTTTTTTCACTGGGGTCAATGCGGTACTCCGCCGCCGCGGAATCAGCCCCGCCCAGGTCAATGGCGTGATCGTGCATGCCACCACCGTGGTCACCAATTCGCTGATCGAACGCAAAGGCGCGCCCACCGCCATGCTGGTCACCGAAGGCTTTCGCGATCTGCTCACCATCCGTAATGAACATCGCTACGACATGTATGACCCGCAGATCGAATTCGCCCCGCCGCTGGTGGCTCGCGAACTCACCTTCGGCGTCAAGGAGCGCACGCTCGCCGATGGCACCGTCACTGAAACACCCGACCTCGCATCCGTCGACCTGGCAATCGAAGCACTCCGCGCGCAGGGCGTCCAGTCGGTGGCGGTGTGCCTGCTGAACAGCTACGCCAACCCCGCCAATGAACAGGCGATCGCCGCTCATCTGCGGCAGGCGCTACCCGACCTCTTCATTTCGCTCTCGAGCGAAATTGCGCCGCAGGTTCGGGAATATCCACGGGCTTCCACCACCGCCATCAACGCCTACACCATGCCGGTGTCCCAGCCTTATCTGCAGGCGCTGCGTCGCCGCTTGGCCGACGAAGGCTATGCCAACGAGCCGCTCATCATGCTCTCCTCGGGTGGAATCATCGGGGCAGAAATCGCCGGTCGGCATCCGGTGCGAATGATCGAAAGCGGGCCTGCCGCCGGGGCACTCGCCGCCAGCTTCTTTGCTGAACAGCTTTCGCTTGATCGACTGATGTCATTCGACATGGGCGGCACGACCGCCAAAGCGTGCCTCATCGAAGACGGCCGTCCGCTGGTCACCGGGTTGTTCGAAGCCGACCGCAAGTACCGCTTCAAGGAAGGAAGCGGCATGCCGGTCACCATCCCATCGATCGACATGATCGAAATCGGCGCGGGCGGCGGCAGCATCGCCCATGTCGATGCGCTGGGACTCCTCAAGGTGGGACCGGAGAGCGCGGGCGCCGACCCCGGGCCCGCCTGCTACGGTCGCGGCGGCACAGAGCCCTGCGTCACCGACGCCGATCTGGTGCTGGGTCTTCTGGATGCAGACAATTTCCTGGGTGGGGACATGAAGCTTGATCGGCCCGCGGCGATCGCAGCCATGAAGCGTCTGGGCGCCCGACTCGGCACCAGCGTCGACGATACCGCTCGTGGCATTTACCGAATCGTGGCTGAAGCCATGGCCTCGGCTACACGCGCGCATGCCACCGACCGGGGCGTCGATTACCGCGGGCTTCCGCTCCTTGCCTTTGGCGGTGCCGGACCGGTTCACGCATGCGAGGTGGGTTCGCTTCTGCAAAGCCGCGCCGTCATTTTCCCGCCTCAGGCAAGCGTCCTGTCCGCGTTTGGCACCCTGGTCACACCGGTTCGGCTCGACCTGGTTCGAAGCGCGCTCGGCCTCCTCAAATCGGTCGATTGGCAGCGCGCCACCCGGTTGATCGACCACATGGAAGCCGAGGGGCGCGCCGCACTCGAAGCAGCAGGCGTGGCTGCACCCGACGTCCGGATCAGTTTCGGTGCCGACCTGCGCTACTTCGGGCAGCAGAACGAAGTGAGCATCACGATGGCCGCCGACCCCCGGGCAGATCACGACCCCGCCCCCATCCAGGCCGAGTTCGAACGCGCCTATTTCGCGCAGTACGGCTTCAATCCCACCCACGTGGCGGTGGAGATCGTGAACTGGCGCCTCACCGCACATGGCCCTGATGTGGAACGCCGTACATCGGGCAGTCCGGCCACCAGTATCGGTACGCCACGGGGGGAGCGCACCGTCACGCTTTGGGAATCGGCGCGAGCGGTAGCCGTGTATGAGCGCCGTGCGCTTGCCACCGGTCAATCGATCGACGGGCCCGCGCTCATCGAAGAGCGTGAGACCACCATCGTGATTCCGCCTGGCTG
>JAGWXN010000151.1 GCA_018969885.1 Betaproteobacteria bacterium
TGCCGAGCGCCCTGCCGCTGGGCATCCGATGGACACGCTAAGGCGCGCGCTCGGGCTATTGCTCGCGGAGCGCCGCCAGGCGGCGCTGATCGTCCTCGCTGGGCTCATGCTCGCCGCGGTCCCCGTGATCGAACAGGTCCTGCTCGCACGGGTCGTGGATGCCCTTGCCGCGCGCGCCCCGGCTTTTGGCGTGATTGCGGTCTGGGCGGGGGTCGGGCTCGCTGGCATTCTCGCTGGTGTGATCGTGGCCGTGATGGCCGACCGGCTCGCCCATCGCCGCAGGCTGGCCGCGCTCGCAGCGGCGTACGAGCGCGCGCTCGCACTACCCTCGGGATATCACGCCGAGCGCGGCTCGGGGGCAGTCGTACGTTCCATCCTTGCCGGAACCGACGCCTTGTTCTGGAACGGCCTGTCGCTGCTGCGCGAACAGTTTGTCGCGCTCGCCGGGCTCTTGGTGATGCTCCCGGTTGCCTGGCACATGAACGCAATGATGGCGTCACTCCTGATCGCGCTTGGTGCGGTCTATGTGCTGGCCAATCTGTTCATCGCCCGCCGCACGCACGGCGGACAGGCCGATGTTGAACGGCATCACGGCGAGGTCTATGGCCGGGTGGGCGATGTCATCGGTAATGTCACGGTGGTACAGAGTTATGGCCGCTTCGGCGCAGAAATGCAGGCGATGCGGGCCATCATGTCCCGGCTCCTTGCAGCCCAATACCCCGTGCTCACCTGGTGGGGACTGCTCACCGTGCTCACCCGAACCGCAGCCACGATCACCGTGGTGATTCTGTATGCGGTGGGTTCAGTGCTGGTGGCCCGCGAACAAATCACGGTCGGTGAGATTGTTGCGTTCGTGGGCTTTGCGGGCCTTCTCATTGGAAAGCTCGATTCGCTTTCCGGTTTTGCCGTGCGGATGGCACAGAGCATTCCGACGCTTGCCAGCCTGTTCGAACTGCTCGACGCGCGCGAAGCCGTACCCGAGGCACCCGATGCGCGGCCGCTGCCGCAGGTAGCGGGTGCGGTCCGCTTCGAGCAGGTGAGCTTTCGCTTCCCCGGTTCAGCGCAGGGCGTATTCGATCTCAACTTCAACATTCCGGCCGGCGCAACCTTCGCGCTGGTGGGTGCAACCGGCGCAGGAAAAAGCACCACGCTCTCGCTTCTGCAAAGGCTTCGCGCCCCTGATCAGGGCCGCATTCTGGTGGACGGCATCGACATCGCCACCGTCACACTCGCATCGCTTCGCGAGCAGATTGCGGTCGTGTTCCAGGACGCCGGGCTCTTCAATCGGTCGATCGCCGAGAACATCGCCATCGGCCGCCCGGACGCCAGCGCGGAAGACATTGAACGCGCCGCCCGACTTGCCCAGGCCCATGAGTTCATCCTCAGCAAACCTGGCGGCTATGACTTCGTGATTGGCGAGCGCGGTGCATCGCTTTCGGGCGGCGAACGGCAGCGGCTGGCCATCGCCCGGGCCATCCTTCGCGATGCCCCGCTTCTTCTGCTTGATGAGGCGACCAGTGCGCTCGATGTTCAAACCGAAGCGCGCATTCGCGATGCACTGGAAGCGGTGCGGCGCGGGCGCACTACGCTGGTGATTGCGCACCGTCTGTCCACTGTGGCCGATGCCGATCGCATCCTGGTGGTGGAGCAGGGCCGGGTCATCGAATCAGGGCGTTTCGACGAATTGGTGGCACTCGGCGGGGTATTTGCAAAGATGGTGGAACAGGGTGGCTTCACCGAGCCGAGCGCAGCTTAATCGGCCTCGTCCTCCGCCAGCCGGCGTTCGCGTTCAATGTCTTCTTCGCTCGCCTCGGCCACCGAAATCACCCGCAGTTCGAAACGAAGCGCCAGCCCGGCAAGCGGATGATTGCCATCCAGCACCACGGTGTCCTCAGTGAATTCGGTCGCGATATAGACATGCCCGTCGTGATCGAGCTCAGGCATGCCCGGCACTTTCTGAAAACCCATGCCCTCTTCCAGATCATCGGGAAAGCCTGCGCGCGGCGCCAGATGAACGAGCGACGCATCGTAGTCGCCAAACGCATCCTCGGGTTCGAGTTGCAGCGCTGCCGAGTGGCCCGCCGCGTGACCTTCAAGCGCCCGTTCGATTCCCGCCAGAACCGCGCCATAGCCGCCATGAAGATAGGTAAGCTCGCGTTCGCCCGGCTCGATCGGCTCGCCCTGCGCGTCACTGATTCGGTAGCGCAGGGTGACCCAGCGTCCCGCGGTAATCGATAACGACATCAACGTCTCCCGGGTGATCCATGAATCGACAGTCCAAGCCCAGCCCCACCCAGCCGCCCGCCTCCCGAATTGCGCCCCGAAAGGGCGGCCGGGGTGCGCAGGCGGATGCTCGGCTCCTGGGCGGCCTGAGTGTAGACGAGTTCCTGCGCGTTCACTGGCAGCGTCGGCCGCTTCTGGTCAGGGCCGCTCTGCCCGATATCAAGCCGCCCTGCGATGCGCGGGCACTGATCGAACTCGCTCAGGACGACTCGGTTCAGTCGCGGCTGGTGACCTCCTTCGGCGGCCGCTGGCAGCTCGCGCACGGGCCCTTCGATCCTGATGAGTTGCCGTCGCTCGAACGAAGCCGCTGGACCCTGCTGGTGCAAGGGGTCAATCTGCATGATGACCGTACGAACGAGTTGATGTCCAAGTTCCGGTTCATCCCGGATGCCCGGCTAGACGATCTGATGATCAGCCTCGCATCGAATCAGGGCGGGGTGGGTCCCCACCTCGACTCCTACGATGTCTTCCTCATCCAACTCTGGGGCAAGCGCCGCTGGCGGATCGCCCCGCCGGGTAATGACCGGTTCAAGCCAGGGCTCCCGCTCAAAATTCTTGAGCAGTTCGAGCCCACTCAGGAATGGCTGCTCGAACCAGGCGACATGCTCTACCTGCCCCCAGGCTGGGCCCATGACGGCATTGCGGACGGTCCATGCATGACCGGCTCGGTAGGCTTCCGGGCACCGTCGCGACAAGAGTTTCTGCGCGAATTCCTGGCGGATGCCGCTGATTCACCGGGCGGGTCAGATCCCCGCTTCGGAGATCGCGGCCGTGCCCCCAGCGCGCGCGCAGCGGAGGTTCCCGTTGACCTGCATCGGCAGATGCGCGAGTGGGCGCTCAACTGGCGGCCCACCGCAGCGTCGGTGGACGATTTCATCGGGCGCTTCCTTACCGAGCCCGCAGCAAACGTTTTTTTCGATGCCCCAATTCGACTCAACGAGGCGCGCTTTTTCGAGGCAGGCCGCCGCAGGGGTTTTCAACTGGACCGACGCACCCGCCTTCTTTACCGCGCCTCACGCTTCCACATCAACGGCGAGTCGGTCGCAGCGCCCCATTCAAGGCCGGCGCGACACCTGCTCCAGAAACTTGCCAACCAGAGACAGCTCACCGCCCGCGAGGCCAGCCAGGCGAGCACCCACCCCGAACTCGCCCAACTGCTGGGTGACTGGGCCCGGGCAGGATGGATACGCCCTGCCAATACTCAGAAGTCTCGTTGATCCGTCGCAGCCGGTGTCCCCGCGCCACGCGCAAGCCACAATCGCCCCCCGATAACGCTCACCGCGCCGCCCGCACACCCCCCGAACCGCTAGCGGGTCAGACTGCGGTCCAGTGGAAACCCGTCTCCTGATCCGCTACCCCCACCGATTCCGGATCGGTCTGAAGCGCCCCGGCGAGCGCCTGCTGAGCGAGCGCAGGCGCGTTGTTTTTTGCGCTGAGATGTGCCGCAACCACCGAGCGCAGGCGACGATTGTCGAGCGATGCCAGCAGATCGGCGGCGGCGTCGTTGGCCAGGTGTCCCCATGGACCCGAAATTCGGCGCTTCAGAACCTCGGGATATGCGCTATTGGCGGCCAACAGCGCGCTGTCGTGATTGCACTCGAGTACCAGCGCGTCCATCCCTGAATAGGCGCGCCTCACATGCGCGGATCCATGACCGAGATCGGTGAGCACCCCCAACCTGACGCGACCGTCATCGATCACATACTGCACCGGCTCCCTCGCATCATGCGGCACTGACACCGGCATGATGTGCAGGCCGCCCACTTCAAAGGGCTGATCGGGAGTAACCATGCGGAACAGCGCTGGCCGCTTGTCCGTGTCGGTCAGCGTTGACTCACTGGCACTTGCCGAAAGCGTCCCATGGGTCAGCCACGCGGGAATCCGATGCGCACGCGACAGTCTGAACACCCCGCCTACATGATCGCCGTGCTCATGCGTGACCAGAATTGCATCGAGTTGCTCAGGCTCGATCCCTGCGGCACGCAGCTTTCGCCTGGCCTCGCGCAGGCTGAAACCGCAGTCGATCAACACCCGGGTGGTCCGCGTCCCGTCCTGGCTCTCGATCAGCAGCGCGTTGCCATCGCTACCACTGCCGAGGCTTGCGAACCTCATGCCGGCAAACCGAAACAGGCGGACACGGCCTCCAACCGAGCCAAACGAAACACGCCCGGGGCTACAGCAGCATCTGCTGCATGAGCAGGTCGAGAATGCGGTTGACGGTGGCGCGGTCAGCCTCGGGGGTGGGCTTGCCGTCTTTGTCCTGAATGGTGAGCCGGACACCCGTGCCCGCCGACACCAGGTTGAGTCGGTATTGCTGACTCAGTTCCGGCTTGGTGGAACGAGAAAACAGTCGACTAAAGAAGCCAGGCCGATCGGCCGCCGCACGCGCCTGCTCATCGGCATCGATATAACGAACGAAATAAGCGCCGCGCGACCGGTCACGGTCTTCCACGGTGAAGCCCCCCCGGTCGAGCGCAAGCCCCACCCGGCGCCATGCTCGGTCGAAGGGGTCATCGAGATCGATGCCTCGACCCGCGCCTTCGCCGGAAATGCGCACATCGCGCACTTCCTGAGCCGCTGGTTTACTGGAAGCAACCAGTTGCTCGGCGCGTTGGCCTCCCGAGAGCTTGAGCATCAGGCGATTCAACATCTCGGCCTCGAGGTCGGGCTCGGGTGCGCGCCGCTGCCAGAAGAACGAGTCACGCGCTACCGTGGTGGTCACCTCCTCCATGCCACGATGCGAGACATAAATTTCCGAACGGCCATCAGGCAGGCGCTCGACCCGGGTACGGAATTTATCGAGCGTTCCCGATGAATACACGCCGTCGACCACCTTGCCAAACGTGCGGCGAATGAAGTCGAGCGGCACCCGCGCCCGATTTTCGAGCCAGTTGGTCTCGAGAATGCCGGTTTCAGCGCTATCAGTCTCGAGCGTAAAACCAGTTTCGGTCCAGAAATCGCGCACCGTCGGCCAGAGCTTCTCGGGAGGCGTGTCGACCACCAGCCAACGCTGGAGCCCCGAACGCTCGATTCTCACACCCGGAGCAGTGGGTAGCACCGAGGTCGTCCCGGCACGGGCCGCGACCTGGGCGCGATCGCGCTCGAACGAGGAAAGGGTGCGCTCAGCGCCCCGCGAAGCCGGAACGGCGAACCGCTCGTCGGTACGCGGCGAGACCAGATCAGGCGGCACTTCCAGCGAGGTACGCGGCGCGTTTGAGGCCGACTTGTAGTCGATCTTGCCCCGCTCCTCGAGGTAGTTGTTGATGCCGCAACCGCCGAGCAGTGCGGCGACGGTCACCAAACCGAACCCGCCCAGGACCCGCGAGAGTGACCGCTGCATGATCAGACCCCTGCTGCGCGCATGGCTGCGCGCACGACATCGTGAAAGCTGGAAGAGAGCGGCGTGAGCGGCAGGCGAACTGCCGGCCCGATCAGCCCACGCTCTGCCATCGCCCATTTGACTGGGATGGGATTGGCTTCAACGAACAGTTTCAGGTGAAGCGGCAGCAGCTGTCGGTTGATGGCAAGCGCCTCGTTCCAGCGCCCGGCGAGCGCCGCTGCGCACATCTTCGCCATCGCGCCAGGCGCGATGTTGGCCGTGACCGAGATGACGCCATGCGAGCCCATCGCCATGAGCGCGAGCGCGGAGTCATCGTTACCGCTGTAGACGCCAAAGCCAGCGGGCAACCGGGCAAGCAGATCGGAGCCTCGGGGAATGTCACCGGTAGCGTCTTTGAGTCCGATCACGCCCGGCACCTGGGCAAGCCTCAGGACGCTGTCGTTTGAGAGATCGGCGACCGTGCGGCCCGGCACGTTGTAGAGGATCACGGGCAGGCCCACGCGCTCGGCGACCGCCGTAAAGTGCCTGACCATGCCCTCCTGGGTGGGCTTGTTGTAGTAGGGGACCACCTGCAGCGAGGCCGCCGCACCCACCTTCTTCGCATACTCGGTGAGTTCGATCGCCTCACGCGTGGAGTTACCGCCCGTGCCCGCAATGATGGGGAGCCGGCCCGCTGCATGCTCGACTGCGACCCGGATCAGGGTGCAGTGTTCATCGTGATCGACCGTTGGCGACTCACCAGTGGTGCCCACCGCCACAATGGCGGAGGTTTTCTGTTCGATATGCCAGTCAATCAAGCGACGGTAGCCATCGAGGTCGAGGCTGCCGTCCTCATGCATCGGCGTGACGATCGCGACAATGCTGCCCTGGATCATGGTTTGGGGGTTCCGAAGAGGGAAGCGATCATTCTATCGCGAAGCTCTCGAGGTTCGCCGAAGGCTCAACCGCGAGAATCCGCTGAACCCGAGCGCGCCGAGAGCCGAGGATCACGCCGTCCTCGTAGGCAATCACCGCCAGCCCGGCCTGGGCGCACCGCGCCGGCAGTTCGCCTGGCTCGAGCAGAAAATCGGGGTTACTTGGCTTACCGTAGCGTTCATTGCCACGGGCAAAGGTTTCGTAAATCAGGAGACCGCCCGGTGCGAGCAGCGCACACACTTCTGAAAACCTTGGCCTGAACAGGTAGTTGCTGACGATGATGCAACCAAAACTCGCCACCTCGAAGGGCAGCGGGTTGGCCTCCAGATCGGCCTCGACACACCGAACCGCGCCACCGATCGACCGCAGCGCCGCGGCATCGCGATCGACTGCGGTGACTGCCATGCCGAGCGCCTCGGCCGCGCGTGCGTGACGCCCCTGCCCGGCGGCAAGATCGAGCACATGGCTGCCCGCCGCCAGCCAGCGGAGCCCGCGCATCACCCATGCAGACGGCGCAGACGACCCATGCGCTGGCGTGAGCCCAGCGGCCGGATGGGCCGCACGCCCCTCAGTCATGACTGAGACCCATCACCTCGCGGACATCACGCATGGTTTCCTGCGCGAGTTTGCGGGCACGATCGCATCCGTCAGCAATGATGTTGCGCAGCAGGCTCGGGTCATCGACATAGGGTTGTGCGCGCTCCAGAAAGCCCTGCTGCTCCTTCAGCACGGCGTCGACCACCGGCTGTTTGCATTCCAGACAACCGATTCCCGCCGTGGTGCACCCCGCGCGCACCCAGTCACGGGTTTCGTCGTTGGAGTAAACGACATGCAACTGCCAAACCGGGCAACGCCCGGGATCGCCCGGGTCGGTTCGCCGCACGCGCGCCGGATCGGTGGGCATCGTACGGATCTTGCGCGTGACCGACTCGGGATCTTCGCGCATGCCGATCGAATTGCCGTAGCTCTTCGACATTTTCTGACCGTCGATTCCGGGCATCCGCGAGGCTTCGGTGAGTAACGCCTGCGGCTCGGCAAGAATGATCTTTCGGCTTCCCTCAAGCCAGCCAAAGAGCCGCTCGCGGTCGCCCAGGCTGAGATTGGGCGATTGGTCGAGCAGTTCGTGCGCCTGCTGCAGGGCTTCATCATCGCCCTGCTCCTGAAAGCGCGTACGCAGTTGCTGATACATCCGCGCGCGCTTGCTGCCGAGGCGTTTGACCGCCTCGCGAGCCTTATCCTCAAAGCCCGGCTCGCGGCCGAAAAGATGGTTGAAGCGGCGCGCGATCTCGCGCGTGAGCTCGATATGCGGCACCTGGTCTTCGCCAACCGGAACGAAGGCGGCGCGATACATCAGGATATCGGCCGCCTGGAGCAGCGGGTAGCCCAGAAAACCGTAGGTGGCGAGATCGCGATCCGAGAGCTTTTCCTGCTGGTCCTTGTAGGTCGGCACGCGCTCGAGCCAGCC
>JAGWXN010000152.1 GCA_018969885.1 Betaproteobacteria bacterium
GGAACGGTAGCGGCCGACGCGGGCGTGGCTGTCAGTCCCAGAGAAAAACCGACCGAGAGTGTGCCGGCTGCACCGGCCTTCAGAAACTGGCGGCGATCAATCGTGATTGTCATCGTGGTTCCCCCCTCAGGCGGCCTGGGCTGCGCGCTTGACCGCCGCACAGATTCGCTGATGCGTGCCGCAACGGCACAGGTTGCCGGCGAGCGCGTCATTGATTTGCGCATCGCTTGGCTTGGGGTTTTTGGCGAGCAGCGCGGCGCTGGTCATGACCATGCCGTTGGTGCAATAGCCGCACTGCACCGCCTGCGTATCGATGAAGGCCTGCTGGACCTTACCCGGCTTGCCGTCGACCATCAGGCCTTCGAGCGTGGTGACTGCGCGACCCTGCACGGCCGACACTGGCACGGAACAAGACCGGGCGACTTCGCCGTTGATGTGCACGGTACAGGTTCCGCACTGTGCAAGGCCACAGCCAAATTTCGGGCCATTCAACTGCAGATCGTTACGCAGCACGTAAAGCAACGGGGTGTCGGCATCGGCGTCGACACTTTGCGTGCGGCCGTTGACGTTGAGCGTATAACGCGGCATCAGCTTCTCCTCCTGGTTTTACAACTAAAAGCCTTTGACAGGCATTGATCGTCTCCGGAGCCGGTCGGCGACCCGCTCACGAATGCAGATGCGAGCCTGACGGCGCTCGGTCTGCGGGTCAGCAATAACCTTATGACAGACCGGGGAAATCTGCATCCAAGCGTTTCATCCGAGAATGCCGCGAGCCCGAAGCGCTTCGACCTGATCAGCAGTTACACCGATCTCGGCAAGGACCGACTCGCGGTCTTCGCCCAGGCGCGGCGCAGCGCTTCGAATGCCCCCCGGCGTGACGGACAGTTTGGGCACGACACCTGGCACCAGGATTTCGTCCCCATCGCGGGTCCGTTGGCGCTGCAGCATGCCTCGCGCCTGATAGTGGGGGTCTTCAGCGATGTCGCGCGCGGTGTAGATCCGCCCAGCCGGCACCCGGGCCCGCCCCAGCACATCCAGGACCTCGACCACCGAACGCGAGCCGGTCCAATCGCTGATCGCCGCATCGAGCTCCAACGCCCGCGCCACCCGCCCCGCGTTATCGGCAAGCGTCGGGTCATCGCCCAGGTCAGCGCGCCCGATCGTTTGCATGAGTCGCTTGAAAATGCTGTCGCCGTTACCGGCAATCAGCACCGCACCGTCGCTACAGGCGTAGGCATTTGAGGGCGCGATGCCTGGCAGCGCCGAACCGGCTGGCTCGCGCACCACACCGAAGGCATCAAACTCGGGGATCAGGCTCTCCATCACGTTGAACACCGATTCATAGAGCGCGACGTCGATCACCTGTCCGCGGCCGCCATTGGCCTGCCGATGATGAAGCGCAGTCAGCACGCCAATTGTTCCGTGCAGCGCGGCCAGCGTGTCACCGATGGAAATGCCGCAACGCACCGGAAGCCGTCCCGTCTCGCCGGTGAGGTGCCGAAGCCCACCCATCGCCTCGCCAATCGCGCCAAATCCCGGCAGGTCGCGATAGGGGCCGGTCTGACCATAGCCGGAAATGCGCAGCATGATGAGCCCGGGGTTGCTGCTCGACAGCGTGTCGTAATCCATCCCCCACGATTCCAGGGTGCCCGGCCGAAAATTTTCGATCAGTACATCAGCGCTTGCGATCAGTTGCCGTGCAATGCCCTGACCTTCTTCGGTACGCAGATCGATCGCGATCGAACGCTTGTTCCTTGACTGCACCTGCCACCAGACCGAGGTGCCATCCTTGATCAGTCGCCAGTTGCGCAGCGGGTCCCCCGCGCCTGGCGGCTCGATCTTGATGACGTCGGCACCAAAATCGGCCAGCGTCTTGCCTGCAAAGGGGCCCGCAATCAGCTGGCCCATTTCCACGACGCGCAGACCGGCCAATGCCTGGGGAGAGACGGTTGGCGTCACTTGCGACGCCGCAATACTCGGATTCATCATCACGCGCTCCGAATCAATCAGGCTTCAGTCGATGGTGGCACCTGACTCACGAACGATCTTCGCCCAGCGAGGCAGGTCGGCTGCCACCAGTTGTGCAAACGCCGTGGGCGAACTGGTAAACGGCTCGCAGCCCTTCGAGGCGAGTTTTTCAACCGTCTCCGGTGCGGCAATCGCTTTGACGATTTCGTGATGAAGGCGGGAAACGATCGCGGGTGGCGTGCCGGCGGGCGCAAACACACCATACCAGGGCGTGGACCCAAAGCCCGGGATGGTTTCGCCAATGGTTGGAACATTGGGTAACGCGGCAACGCGCGTTTCATTGACCACGCCCAGCACCCTCAGCTTTCCCGTACCGATGAATGCAATTGCTGAGGGCAGGCTCTGCACCGAGACCTGCACCTGCCCGCTCAGGAGATCGGTCACGGCGGCGGATGCGCCCTTATAAGGCACATGAACCATGTCGATTCCAGCGGCTCTACCCAGCATCTCGCCGATCAGGTGATTGAGCGTGCCGTTCCCAGCCGAGCCGATCATGATCTTGCCCGGCTGCCGTTTCGCCTGCGCCACCAGTTCATTGATATTGACCGCGGGAAACGAAGGATTGGCGACCAGTACATAGCCGGCCGTTGCTACGGGGGTGACGGGCTCGAAATCGCGAATTGGATCAAAACCGGTCTGACGATAGAGCGCTGGATTGATCACGTGCGCGCTGTTCACCGTGAGAAGCAGCGTTTGTCCATCGGCCCGGGCGCGCGCAGCCAGCGCCGTACCGATGTTTCCACCCGCGCCGGGGCGGTTATCAACGATCCATTGAACGCCTGTCTGCTCGGCAAGCCTCTGGACAAGGATGCGCGCAATCGCGTCGTTTGCGCCACCGGCCGCCTGGGGAACAATCAGCGTCACGGGCTTGCGGGGCAGTGCCGGCGGCTCGGCCGCATGCGCGGGCGCAAGCGAAGCGGTGCCCAGCACCGCAGTCAGTAGTGATGGCAGCAGCCCTTTCATCGGAGGTCTCCCGGGTCTGGATTGGACTGCGCGGCATGCTAGGCCCACAGGCCAGTCGGGAGAATCGCGATGTCAGCGAACGAGCCTTCGCAAAGCGCGAAGGCTAGCGCGAGGCTGCAGATGCCAGATGCGCGAGCATCAGCCGGCCACTACGCGACAGGCGTTCGGGATCGCGCGTGCCGATCAGCAGTTCGCGCTCCACCCAGTCACCGGTCAGATCCACGCGGGCCAGCCCCATTGAGCGGATGTGCGGCTGCACGGCGTCCAGCGGCAGCACCGCCACCCCCAGTCCGGCAGCAACCATCTGACACATCGCGTCAAAGCTTCGGACATGTACCCGCACCCGTAGCGCCGCACCCACCGCGCTCGCTTCAACAGCCAGACGCTGGGCGAGCGAGGTACCCTGCGACAGGCTCACCATGTCGTGCCCCACCAGGTCGGCAAGTGCCACTCGACGTCTGCGCGCGAGCCGATGGCCCCTGGGCACCACCAGCACCAGACGGTCCCGCCGATAGGCCTGCGTGTGCAGGCCGAGCGGATCGACGCGCTCGGCAAAAATGCCGATCTCGGCGCGGCCGTCGAGCACAGCCATCACCACTTCGCTGCTGTCGTGCTCGTGCAGTTCGATTCGTAAGCGCGGATGTAATGCGCCAAAGGCTGCCAGATCAGCCGGCAAAAACTGCGTCACCGCCGACGTATTGGCCCACAGCCGAACCACGCCGACCACACCGCGAGCATGATCGGACAGGTCGGCAGCCAGGCGGTCCACCTCGCCCAAAATCCGCTGGGCATGCGCGACCAGGGCCTCGCCTGCAGCGGTCGCGCGCACGCCCCTTGAGTGGCGCTCGAGAAGCGGTGAGCCCACTGCGGCCTCGAGATCGGCCATGCGGCGACTCGCCGCCGCGAGCGCAAGATGGGTGTGCTCTGCGCCCTTGCTGATGCTGCCGCTTCGAATCACCCGCACAAAGAGTGCGAGCGAAACCAGATCCAGTCGATGCAGATTCATCGGAGTGCCACCGCGATCCAGGAACGTGGACAGTGTAAGGGCTTTCGCCTACAGTCTCAGCCCCGGGAGGCCCCGGCTCTGAAGGGAGCCCGGTCCCGTGAGGCCGTGGCACCCTCCCTTCGCAAGGAAACAACCATGGAAATCTGCAACACACGGCGCCGATGGCTGGGCGCCCTCGCTGGCGTGACCGCCGCCTTCGGTGCGCCAGCCGTGTACGCGCAATCCGGCGCCAGTTGGCCGCAGCGCCCGGTGCGGCTGGTGGTCGCCTTCGCGCCCGGTGGGCCCGCAGACATCGTGGGCCGCATTCTGGCGCAGTCTCTCCAGGGCGCGCTCAATCAAAGCGTGGTGGTCGAGAACCGTGCCGGCGCAGGTGGCAATATCGCCTCGCGTTATGTGGCGCGTGAACCCGCTGACGGCTACACGCTCCTGGTGAACACCTCGTCGATGGCGGTCAATCAGACCCTGTTTCGGGACCCAGGCTACGACCTGCTGAGCGATGTGACTGCCATTGGTCTGGTGGCCGCTTCGCCCAACATTCTGGTTGTTCCGGTATCCGAGCCGGCCAACAACCTGCGCGAGTTTTTTGCGCGCTACAAGGGCCGCGCGCTTTCCTATGGGTCGGCGGGCATCGGCAGCACGCCGCACCTCACGGGCGACCACGTGCTGCGCGTGCTGGGCGGACTCGATGCCGTGCATGTGCCTTATCAAGGCGCAGCGCCAGCCCTCACCGCCGCCATTGCAGGGCAGGTTGAGGTCTCGAGCATCGCGCTGCCCCCCGCTGTTCCGCAGATCAAGGCGGGTAAGGTCAAGGCGCTGGCCGTGACCAGCCTGAAGCGACTCGAGTCCCTACCTGATGTGCCCACCGTCGCCGAGGCGGGCTTCCCCGATTTCGAGGACTACACCTGGGTAGGCCTGTTCGGTCCGCCTCGCCTGCCCGCCGACATCGTCGAGCGGCTCAATGCCAGCATCGGTCAGATGGTGCGGCAGCCCGAGGTACGCGAGCGCCTGGCGGCAGCCGGCATGGAACCCCTCCCCGGCACCCCTGCCGAATTCACCGCCTACCTGCGCCGCGAAGTCACCAAATGGCGCAGCATCGTCAAACAGACCGGAGTCACCCCGCAATGAGCGAATCGTCAAATCCCCCGAAAGGTCATGTCCGCCGAATCGTCACCGGCCACGACGAGCAAGGGCGATCCTTTGTGACCGAAGACCGGGCTGCGCCCACGGTGCACACCAACCCTAAGCGCGTGGGCTATGTGATGACACAGCTCTGGATCACCGACGACACCCCTGCCGCGATCGACAATGGCCCCGACCCCACGCTGCGTCCGGTCAAGCTCGAGCCCCCGCCGCGTGGCAGCGTGGTGCGCATCATCGAGTTCGGACCCGAAGGCGACTGGATCCGGAACATCGATGCTTCGGGCACCCGCGAAGCCTGGGGCGCGCTGGGGACCGCCACCGCCTCCACCAATACCGAGGGCAAGGCGAAGCATCCTTTCATGCATCGCACCGAGAGTGTCGATTACGCACTGGTGCTCGATGGCGAGATCACCCTCGTGCTCGACAAAGAGGAAGTCCTCATGAAAAAGGGCGACTTTCTGGTGGAGCGCGGCACCAACCACGCCTGGGCCAACCGCTCAGGCAAGCCCTGTCGCATGCTGTTCGTGCTGATCGGTGGCAGCTTCGATCCCGAGATCAGCCGGCACTTCGGCAGCATCGAACACTGAAGCATAGTGAGCCGTCCGCGAGGAATTACCGTGACCATCATCGCCCGCCGCCTTGTCGCGCTGGTTGCACTGGCTGCCGCCACACTCCCCGCTCTCGCTCAGGCACAGCCGGCAGCCTGGCCCAGTCGGCCGATCCGCTACATCGTGCCGTTTCCGCCCGGCGGCAGTGCCGACGCGATTTCGCGCCTGCTCGCAGCGGAAATGTCGCGCACCTTTGGCCAGCAGGTGGTGGTGGAGAACCGTCCGGGCGCCGGGGCCACCATCGGCGTGGACCAGGGAGTGAAGGCTGCGCCCGACGGCCACACCATCTTCCTCGCCCCAGCTGGCGCGATGGCGATCAACCTGTCGCTCATGCCGAAGCTGCCCTATGACCCGCTGAAAGATGTGCAGCCCATCTCGCTTCTCTCGCTGATTCCGATGGTAGCGGCCGTGCCCGGCGACAGCGCTGCGCGATCGGTGGCCGACTTCATCGCCCAGGCCCGTGCCAAACCCGGCGCCCTGTCCTACGGATCGGCTGGTAACGGTACGGCCATGCACCTGTCTGGCGAAATGTTTCAGCAGATGACCGGCACGCGCCTCGGACATGTGCCCTACAAAGGTAGCGGCCCGGCGGTCACCGACCTTCTCACCGGCGCAATTCCAATCGCCTTCGTGGACCTGTCGTCGGCGCTCCCCCATATCCGCGCGGGTAAGGTCCGCGGCCTCGCCACACTGGGCGCGCAGCGCACACTCAGCGCGCCCGAGTTACCCACCATGGCTGAGCAGGGCGTGGCGGGCTATGACGCGGTCGGCTGGTTCGGGCTCGCCGGGCCGATCGGCATGCCCGCCGAAGTGGTCGAACGATTCGCCGTCGAAGTGGGTCGCGTCATGCGCCTTCCCGATGTGCGCGAGAAATCGCTTGCCCTGGGTGCCGAGCCGGCTGCAGGAACCCCGGCACAATTTGCCGCTTTCATCCGCGCCGAAATTCCCAAGTGGGCGGCCGTGGTGAAGGCCGGTAACGTGAAGGTCGACTGAGCGTCCACGGCGGAGACTGCTCGCAGGCAGCAGACCGATGACCGATCCGCTGCTCCTGATCCTGGTCTATGCAGGTTTCCTCGCGCTGACGCTCTTCTTCAGAGGGCGGGTGCTTGAGGGCCGCTGGTGGTTCCTGCTCAGGAGTTTTTTGCCCAACTGGCGTTTTTATCACCGGGTGGGTGCCGCACCGGTGATGGTGGTACGCGCCGGCTACCCGGACGGTCGCTGGACCGACTGGCACGGTAGCGTGCCGCGGGCTCAACGCTCGCTCGGTCAGCTTTTTCATAACCCGTCCAACAATCGTTTGCTGCTCGATCAAAGTCTGATCGAGCACCTGTACGCCGACCTGCGAGACCTGTCCGATGCCGACGCGCTGGCGCGGCTCGTGAGTTACCGGCTGACCTGTGAACTCGCGCGCGCACGCGCCTTGTCCGACGCGCCCTCGGCCACCCAGTTGCAATTTGAAATCCGGCTGATTCCCCCTTACGGTGCGGCGAGCGCCGACACCGCAGTCCTGACATCGCCCGTTCTTGCCACCGCAGCGCGGGAGGCCCCGAGCCCATGATGCTTACGCTCGAGCAGGCGCTCGATGCGCTTTTGTGGCTGACTGCAATCAGCGTTCTCATCCAATGCGCCGAGGCGCTTAGCCTGCAGGCGGGGGGGCCGTTGCTTGCGCCCTGGCCCTGGTCGATTCAGCGCGATGACCTGGCGGGCAGCTCGCGAACGGTTCGGATGGTGTTCGACTGGCTCTATCGGCCAGCGGTTCATCGTACGCATCTGGTGCTTCACGCGCTCGCGGCGGCCAGCCTCCCGGTGTGGGGACCGACCATCCCCACGGCCCTCTTCCTGCTCGCCGGCCAGGTCTTGATTTCGATCCGCTTTCGCGGTGCCTTCAACGGCGGGTCCGACTTCATGACGCTGGTCGTGCTCATGGGCATTGCGGTAGGTACCGTTGCCACACCCTGGGTCGGTACCTCACTCGCCTGGCAGGCGGGGTTGTGGATCATCAGCATTCAGGCGCTCAGCTCGTACTTCCTCTCAGGCACGGTGAAGCTGCGTTACGTGGGCTGGCGTGATGGCCGCGCGCTCCCGACGCTACTCGATGGCGGCATTTATGGGCCCCTGGCTGCTCACAGCCTGCTGCGACGCCGGCCGGTGGCCATCGCCTGCTCCTGGGCTTTCATTGTCTGGGAGGCCGCTTTTCCACTTGCCATGATCGATCCCCGCATCACCACACTCTGGTGCGCGATCGG
>JAGWXN010000153.1 GCA_018969885.1 Betaproteobacteria bacterium
CATCGTTACCGGCGGCGCATCGGGCCTGGGCGGCGCTACGGCAAAAATGATCGCGGCGGCCGGCGGCAAGGTGCTGATCGCCGACGTCAATGCCGACCTCGGAACACAGTTCGCAGCGGAAATCGGCGCGGGTTCACGCTTCGTCCGCTGTGACGTCACCTCGGATGCCGATGCCAAGGCCACGGTTAGCGCCGCCTGCGAAATGGGCACGCTCGTTGGCCTGGTGAACTGCGCCGGCGTGGGCTCGCCCGGCAAAACCGTGGGTAAGGACGGACCACTGCCGCTTGAGGCCTTCAGCCGGGTCATCAACATCAACCTGATCGGTACCTTCAACATGATCCGGATCGCGGGAGCCGCGATGGTGGGTAATGCGCCGAGCGACGAGGGCGAGCGGGGTGTCATCGTCAATACCGCGTCGGTGGCGGCCTTTGACGGCCAGATTGGTCAGTCGGCCTACGCGGCCTCCAAGGGCGGCGTAGTCGGGATGACGCTACCCATCGCGCGCGAGTTCGCCCGCGACGGCATCCGGGTGGTCACCATTGCGCCGGGGCTTTTTCTCACCCCGTTGCTTCAGTCGCTACCGCCCGCTGCGCAGGAGTCGCTTGGCAAACAGGTGCCGTTTCCTGCGCGTCTGGGCCGACCCGAGGAGTTCGCGCAGATGGTCGGCCATGTGTTTGCCAACCTGATGCTGAACGGCGAGACCATCCGGCTCGACGGCGCGATCCGGATGGCGCCGAAGTAAGCCTCCCGCGGCGCGATCAGGCGCCCGCCATGAGGCGGGCCTCGAACCACCGGCCCAGGGCGAGCAGGCTCGCATCGGCATCGCGCCGCGCCACCAGTTGCAGGCTGGTGGGTAATCCATCGACCGGTGCGGTGGGCAGCACGAGCGCTGGTACGCCGGCAAACGAAAACGACGCGGTCTGTCCCAGAACAGCGTCACGAACACTCATCATGCCGCCTTCGGTTTCGATATCGGTCTGACCGCGCTTCGGGGGCAACACCGCATTACCGGGCATGATCAGCGCATCGTAATCGGAAAGCATCGCCTCCAGCTGGGCTGCGAGCGCGTCCCGCATCTTGAGGCTGGCAATGTAATCGGCCGCCGGCACGGTGAGGCCTGCACGGAGCGGCGGCGCCACCAGCTCCGAAAACCCCTCGCCGCCATCGGCCAGCGCGCGCCTGTGCACCCAGGCTGCTTCAGCCCGCACCAACGGCGTGTAAGCCTCCCAGCCACGCGCAATGAGCGGCGCATCGACCGCATCCACGGTGATGCCGTCGGCGCGAAGCGAGGCCACCAGGCGCTCGAACACCTCGCGCACCGCCGGTTGCAGACGACCGCGCAGCCAGGTCTCGGGCACAGCCAGACGCGGCTTTCGGGCGACCGCCCCATGCCGCGTGGACCGCCCCGACATCACTTCAAAGAGCAACGCGCAATCTGCCACGCTCCGCGCGAGGGGCCCCGCGTGATCGCAGGTCCATGACAGGTGAAGGCCGCCGTCGAGGGGAACCGCACCGTAGGTCGCCTTGAATCCGACCACACCGCAGAAGGCCGCCGGAATCCGGATCGAGCCGCCGGTGTCGCTGCCGACCGCGCCCAGGCCGATGCCACGAGCGACCGCCACCGCCGCGCCACTGGAGGATCCCCCCGCCTGACGCGAGGGATCAAACGGATTGCAGACATCACCCGTCCAGCGATTTTCGCCGGTCGCTCCGAGCGCGACCTCGTGCAGGTTGGTCTTGGCAAAGATCAGCGCACCCGCCTCGCGTAACCGCGTCACGAGACTCGCTTCGGCCTCGCCCAGTTCATGAAGCGGCGCACGAGTGCCCCCGCGGGTGGGCATGCCAGCCACGTTGAACAGGTCCTTGATCGAGATGGGGATCCCGTGGAGGGCCCCCAAGGGTGCACCGGTCCGAGCCTGGGCATCGAGCGCATCGGCGGCGCGGCCCGCCTGATCCCAGTCGACCCAGGCGAGGGCGTTAAGGCTCGCCGCGGATTCCGCGGCAACACGGCTGGCCTCGAGCAGGGCGCGCGCGCTTGAGCGCCCCTCGCGCAGGGCGCTGGCGGCTTCGCTGATGGTATTCATTGGGGCGGTGACTCCGAACAATGATGGGCGGTGCGCACGCTATCATGGACTGATGGCCGCGTCCTCGAATCCGCTGGGCATTCGACTGCCGATCGCGCTGTGTCTGTCCCTCGCCGCCCTGGCCGGACAGGCGCAGCCGGTCGTGCCGCCCGCCGCTTCGGTACCCCCTGTACCGGCGCTCGCCGAGCCGCTCAGCAGTGATCAGCCCGAGGCCTCGAGCGGGCGCGAGCGTAAGCCGGTGGTCCGGGCCCGTGAGTTTCTGGCGGTCACTGCGCATCCGCTCGCGAGCGAGGCCGCATTTGCAATGCTCGCAGAAGGCGCAAGCGCGGTCGACGCCGCGATTGCCGCACAGGCAGTGCTGGCGCTGGTCGAACCCCAGTCTTCGGGTGTGGGCGGAGGAGGCTTTCTGCTCCATCATGACCCGCGCACCGGGACCGTCCAGGCCTACGACGGCCGGGAGACGGCCCCCGCGGCGGCGCGCGCGGATCGATTCATCGATACCGCGGGTCGGCCCCTCGGATTCGCCGCGGCCGTGATCGGCGGTCGATCGGTGGGCGTGCCCGGTCTGTTCCGAATGTTGGAACTCGCCCATCGCGACCATGGGGTGTTGCCCTGGGCCAAGCTGTTCGAGCCCGCCATCCGGCACGCACGCGAGGGATTTGACCTGAGTCCGCGACTGCACGCGCTTCTCACGCGCGACCGCTGGCTGCGTGACGATACCGACGCCCGCTCACTGTTCTACGACACCGGGGGGCAGGCACTGCCGGTTGGCACACGGCTGCGTCATCCCGCGCTCGCTGACACGCTGGCCACCATCGCGGCGCACGGCGCCGAGGCACTGCATCAGGGTCCGATTGCCCGCGACCTGGTGGCCCGCGTACGGGGGCACGCCACGAACCCGGGCGATTTAACCGAAGACGATCTGAGTCGCTACCGGGCACTTCGTCGCACGCCGCTTTGTACGCCGCATCGCGACTGGCTGGTGTGCGGCATGCCGCCGCCCTCGGCTGGCGCGATTTCGGTCGCACAAATCCTCGCAATTGGCGAGCATGCAGCGCGACGCGGCGCGATCGCCGAATTGGCACCAGCTACCAACACGATCGCAGCCCACCTCTTCACCGAAGCCGGCCGACTCGCCTTCGCCGATCGTGACCGCTGGATCGCCGACCCGGCGTTCGCCCGCGTACCGGTCCGCGCGCTCCTCGACTCACGTTACCTGAGCGCCCGCGCTGCGCTCATCGGTCAGACCTCCATGGATACCGCGCGCCCCGGCGACCCCGAGCGCTTTCTCGCGGAGAGCCGGGCACGTCATGCGCTCGAAGGCGAGGTCGAATCGACCACCCATCTGTCGATCATCGATCGCGCGGGCCGCACGGTCGCGCTCACCTCATCGATCGAACAAGCCTTCGGGTCGCGCCTGATGGTGCGGGGTTTCCTGCTCAACAATCAGCTGACTGACTTCTCCTTTATGGCGCAGACCTCGGACGGCCCGCATCCCAATCGGGTGGAAGGTGGAAAGCGTCCACGAAGCTCCATGGCGCCCACGCTGGTGTTTGGGCCGAACACCCTTGTCACAGCACAGCCGGGCGCCGCTCGCCAGGCAACGGATATCGAACCAGCTCCGCCGCTCGATCCCGAGAACGCGCCTCCGATAACGGTCGGCAACCGCCCGATGGTGCTTGCCGTCGGCTCGCCAGGCGGCCCCTCGATCATCAACTATGTCGCGCGCACGCTGATGGGCGTGCTCAACGACGGACTGCCGCTGCAGCAGGTGATTGATGCCCCCAACCTGGGGAGCCGCAACGGCCCGACCGAGCTGGAGGCGGGCAGCGCATCCCGAGCACTCGCCGACGCCCTGGTGGCCCGCGCGCACCGCATCAGCCTCACGCCGATGACCAGTGGCTTGCACGGCATCGCACGGCGCTGCGCGCAGTCCGGCGAAGATTGCGTCCTCGAGAGCGGGACCGACCCCCGGCGCGAGGGTCTCGCGCGCGGACGATGAACTGACGGAGAAAACAATGGAACGACGCAAGCTAAGCGGCGGCCGCCTGGTGGGCGCAGCCTACGATGGGATGGAGCGCCGACTCGAGATCGAGTTCGCAGGCGGCGAGGTCAAAGCCTACAAGGACGTGCCCGCAGAGGTCTGGCGCCGGCTGGTGGCTGCGCCCAATCCGGCCGTGTTCTACGCTGACCGCATCGAGGAGGAATATGTGACCGAACGCGGCCGCGTGGTGCGTGCAGCCGACGCCCGTGCGCGACTCGATTCGCTTTTCGGAAACCCCGACCGGAAAAGCTGAGCCGGGGGCATGCTGATCCGAATCTGGATTCTGTGCCAGGTGGTCGACAATTTCGGCGACGCCGGCGTTACCTGGCGCCTCGCGCGCGCGCTCGCCGCCACCGGAAACTTCGAGCCCACGCTGGTGATCGATCAGCCCGCCACGCTTTCGGCAATCGAGCCGCGCCTCACCGCACCGGCCATCGCGGTTGGGCCGGGCACACCGCCCATTGCGTCGATCGACGGCGTGCACATCTTTGCCCGTGCACAGATCGAATACACGCCGTCCGACAGGCTGCCCGATGTCATTGTGAGCGCATTCGGCTGTGAACCGCCCACGTGGCTGCGCACCCGATTGGCGGGCGGCCCGCGCCGGCCGCTATGGCTGCAACTCGAATACCTGAGCGCCGAGGACTGGATCGAAAACTGTCATGGTCTGGTGTCGATCAAACCCGCCGATGCTGCACGCGAATACTTCCTCTATCCCGGCTTTACCGAACGAAGTGCGGGATTGCTCCGCGAGCCCGGCCTCTTTAAGCGTCGCGACGCATTCCGGGCCACCGGCGGCCCGGCCGCCCTCCTCGCTCGTCTGCATGCGAGCCCCGCCCCCGGGCAGCGGGTCATGAGCCTCTTTTGCTATGAATCGGCGCCACTCGCGGCTTGGTTCAGCGAACTGGCGGCCGGCGCCGCGCCGACGCTGGTCTGCGTGGCGGGCGGCTCCGCGCAAGGGGCGCTGCAAACCGTACTCGGCCGGCCGTTACCGATTGGCGAGCGCGCGCGGGTCGGCCAGGTTGAATGGGTGCGCCTGCCCATGCTGGACCAGGATGACTATGACCGGCTCCTCTGGAGTTGCACGTTCAATGCGGTTCGGGGCGAAGATTCCTGGCTGCGTGCGCACTGGGCGGGCGTGCCGTTTGTCTGGCAGGCCTACCCCCAGGCCCACGACGCGCATCTCATCAAACTCGATGCTTTCCTCGAGAAAATGCGCCAGGGCTCACCGGAGTCGGACCCCGACCTGCAGGCCATTCGCGCACTGATGTACGCCTGGAATGGCGACCCAACACACGACACCGCCTCGGCATGGCGGGCATTTGACGCCCGGCAGACCGCCTCGGACAGGCTCGCGGCACGCTATCGATCATGGGTCGCGTCGCTCGCCGGGCAAACCTCGCTCACCGAGCGGCTGACTCAATATTGTCTTGATCGGCTAGAATAATGGGTTTTGTTTAGCGGGCATTCGATCAGGAATATTTATGAAAATCGCTCAGGAACTCCGTACCGGCAACGTGATCATGATCGGCAAGGAGCCCATGGTTGTGCAGAAAGCCGAGTACAACAAGTCGGGCCGCAACTCGGCAGTCGTGAAAATGAAGATGAAAAATCTTCTCAACGGCTCCGCGATGGAAACCGTCTTCAAGGCCGATGAAAAGTTTGACGTGCTGGTGCTCGACCGCAAGGAAGTCACCTACTCCTATTTCGCCGACCCCATGTATGTGTTCATGGATGGTGAGTTCAATCAATTCGAGGTCGAGGCCGAGTCCATGGGCGACGCCGTGCAATACCTCGACGATGGTCTCGCCTGCGAAGTGGTGTTCTACGACGGCCGCGCCATTTCGGTGGAAATGCCCAACTCGGTGGTTCGCGAGGTGGAATACACCGAGCCCGCAGTCAAGGGGGACACCTCGGGCAAGGTCATGAAGCCGGCCCGCATCAAGCCCACCGGCCTCGAGGTATCGGTACCTGCGTTCGTTGAAATCGGCGACCGCATCGAAATCGACACCCGCACCGGCGAGTACAAGAGCCGCGTGAAGGGCTGAGCGAACACGCCCGCTTTCCCCACCCACTGCCGAGGAGCCCACGCGATGGCTGCCACCACTCCCCTGATGAACACCTACGCGCAGCAACCTGTGGTGTTCACCCATGGCGACGGCGCGTGGCTGTTCGACAGCAACGGCAAGCGCTATCTCGACTGCCTGTCGGGCATCGCAGTCAACACCCTCGGCCACAATCACCCAGCGCTGGTGACGGCGCTGCGCGAACAGATCGGCAAGGTCATTCATGTGTCGAACCTGTTCACGCACCCCCTGCGTGATCAGCTCGCTCGCCTGCTTCTTGAGCGCAGCGGCATGACCAATGTGTTCTTCTGCAATTCGGGTCTGGAGGCCAACGAAGCGGCCATCAAGATCGCGCGCAAGTACGGTCACGACCGTGGCGTGGCCTTTCCCGAAATCGTGGTCTACGACAAGTCCTTCCATGGCCGCTCGCTCGCCACCTTATCGGCTACCGGTAACGAAAAGGTGCAGAAGGGTTTCGAACCGCTGGTCGAAGGCTTTGTTCGCGTGCATCTGAACGACGCCGATGAGATCCGGCGGGTAGCCGCCAACCGCCCGAACGTGGTCGCAGTATTCGTCGAAGCCATCCAGGGTGAGGGCGGCATTCAGCCGGCGCACGCCGACTATCTTCGCGAGCTGCGCCGCCTCTGCGATGAAAAGCAGTGGCTCCTCATGATCGATGAGGTGCAGTGCGGCATGGGACGCACCGGCAAGTGGTTTGCGCATCAGTGGGCGGGTGTCCTGCCCGATGTCATGCCGCTTGCCAAGGGTCTGGGTTCGGGTGTGCCCATTGGCGCGGTGGTGGCGCATGGCGCGGCGGCCGAGGTGTTCCAGCCTGGCAATCACGGCACCACGTTTGGCGGTAACCCGCTTGCCATGCGCGCGGGCATCGCCACGATCGAGGCCATGGAGGCCGAACACCTGCTTGATAACGCGGCGCAGGTTGGCGGATTCATCATCGCCCGCATCCGTGAACATTTTGCCGGTAATCCGGGCCTGGTCGAGGTACGCGGCCAGGGTCTCATGATCGGTATCGAACTCGATCGCAGCTGCGGCGATCTGGTCGGTCAGGCGCTTGCCGCCGGGCTGGTGCTCAACGTTACCGCCGATCGCGTGGTGCGTTTGCTGCCGCCTCTCATCCTGTCGCGCGAGCAGGCGCAACTGCTTCTCGATCGGTTGATTCCGCTGATCGAAGCAAGGTTGGCCCGGCCCTGATCGCGGCCAGGCCAGCCTCCGCCCATCCAGCGTGCTGCCATGACAACCCGGCATTTTTTGCAGTTCCGTGATCTGAGCCGTGACGAGATTCAGTATCTGTTCGAGCGTTCGCGGCTGATCAAGGAGCGCTACAAGCGCTACGAAACCTATCATCCGCTCGCCGACCGTACGCTGGTCATGATCTTCGAAAAGGCGAGCACCCGCACCCGGCTCTCATTTGAGGCGGGCATGCATCAGCTGGGTGGCTCGGCCATCTATCTCAACACCCGCGACTCGCAGTTGGGCCGAGGCGAACCGGTCGAAGACGCCGCCCAGGTCATCTCCCGCATGTGCGATCTGGTCATGATCCGCACCTTCGAGCAGGAGATCATCGAGCGGTTTGCGCGCCATTCCAGGGTGCCGGTCGTGAATGGCCTCACCAACGAATACCACCCTTGTCAGATCCTCGCCGACATCTTCACTTACATCGAGCACCGCGGCTCAATCGAGGGCCGCACGGTGGCC
>JAGWXN010000154.1 GCA_018969885.1 Betaproteobacteria bacterium
TACGTTGCGGCCCGCCGGCCAGAGCCCGACGGGCGGTGCGGAGCGGATTCGCGGTGTGGTGGCGCTCGACGATGTTCCCGGTCGGGCTGTGACCGTCAGGCCATCCCTAGCGGCCGGTGCTCCACAACTAGCCGTACGAGAGGATCCGATTGCGGATCTGCTGCAGGGCCAGCAGCGTGGTCAGGTACCGGCGCGGCCAGTGGTGCCGCCGGAGGCACCGCGAGTGGCAGCGCAGGTGGCGCCGCCGCCTGCCGCGCCGGCCGCGAGTGGCGGTGGGGCAGGTACCGCGCAGCCGCCCGGTTTGTCGCAGAAGGCTGAACAAACGATGTCGGCGTTGCTTGCTGAGCGTGCCGCCGCGAAGCGGCCGCAGCCGGCCCCGTCTCCCCTCGCTGCGGTGCCTGCTCTCGAAGCCGCGCCCGCGGCTGTGCCCGCGCCGACACCCGCGCCGACACCCGCGGCGACACCCGCGGCGACACCCGCGGCGACGCCCATAGAGCCCCCCGCAGCTTCCGCCGAGCCCGCCGCCGCGGTGGCCTCGGCGGCCAACCCCGAGCCCCCGCCCGCGCGTATAACCGAACCGACCGCTCCTTTACGCACAGCTGACCCCGTGCCGCCCGAAGTTCCCGCGCAGCCCTCGGAGACGCCTGGCGGCCTGACTTCGTCACCCCAGACCGAAGCGGCGCCGTCTAGCGCGCTGTCGCCACCGGTTCCGCCCGCTATCCCATCAAGTGATGCGCCGTCGCCGACCGCGGTCACTGGCGCGCCCTGGGTTGATCGGCTGCTCGCGCATCCCTACGCGGACATGGGCTTACTCATCCTGGCTGTACTGGCGCTTGCAGGACTCTGGTTGTTACTGCTGGCACGGCGCGGAAGCCGGGTCGCGCGCCAGCAGGCGGAGGTCACGCCTGTTGCCGCGCGCATGCCACCGCCGACCAGTGCAGCCGCGCCTGCCGCCGACGATGCACAGCGGGCCGATCCGTGGCTCAAGATGTCTGAACTGGAGCGCGCGATCGGCGGCCGTTTTGAGCTTCCAGATCTCGAGATGACCGCACCGCAGCCAGCCCCGGCATCCGCCGCCTCGTCCCCGAGGCCCGTCGAAACAACGTCCAGGCAGGTAGCCTCCCGCCCATTAGACGATGCGCTGAACCCTTCGCCGACGCGGTTACCCGAGGCTGCCGTCAACCAGCAACTCGCCCGCAGCCTGGAACTGGCTGCGGCGTGTCTGCGCAGAAATGAGGTTGATCGTGCGCGTCGCCTTCTCGAGGATGTCGTTCGCAGCGGCGACGAAACGCAGCGGGAATTCGCTCGCGCGCTGCTGTCTCGTCTGGGCTGAGGATCGCTTGCGATTCTCCTGCGGTCCGGCATGAGGCGCCTCGCGCTGGTACTTGCCTACGACGGGAGCCGCTTTGAGGGTTGGCAGACCCAGCCCTCCGGGCGCGCTGTCCAGGATCACCTTGAGCGAGCGCTCGCAGCGATCGCGGGCCATCGAGTTGCGACCCTCTGCGCCGGGAGAACCGACGCGGGCGTGCACGCATTTCGGCAGGTGGTGCACTTCGATTCCGACGCCCAGCGTCCGGAGACCGCATGGGTGCGCGGCGTGAATTCCCACCTGCCGCAAGGGGTAGCGGTCCGGCATGTCGTCGAGGTCGATGCCGACTTTCATGCACGGTTTGGCGCACAGCGACGTCGTTACCGATACTTTTTGCATGTATCACCGGTGAGGCATCCACTTCTCGCGGGGCGCGCGGGCTGGACCCACCACGCCCTCGATCAGCAGGCGATGACCCTCGCGGCCGCCCCACTCATCGGCGAACATGACTTTTCAGCGTTTCGCTCCTCGCAGTGTCAGGCGGCTTCGCCCGTGCGGCGGCTCGAGTCGCTCACGATCGAGCGACAGGGCGCATTGCTCGTCTTCACGCTCACTGCCAACGCTTTTCTGCACCATATGGTGCGCAACCTGGTCGGCCTGCTGGTGGCGGTGGGCAGCGGACGTTGCCGGCCTGAATTCGCTGCCGAACTTCTCGAGCACCGCGATCGACGGCTTGCACCGCCGACCTTCGAGGCGGCAGGGCTTTACCTGGAGGCAGTCCAGTACGATGTGCGCTACGCGCTGCCCAGTTGGGGTGGCTCGCTGACCGATGACTGGCTGGCGTGAGAACTCGAATCAAATTTTGCGGTCTGGTAAGGCCCGACGATGTGGATACCGCTGTCGCGCTGGGCGTCGACGCAGTGGGCTTCGTGTTTTACCCAAAAAGCCCGCGCTATGTCACCGCGGCTGCGGCACGCGAGCTCCGGCAACGCTTGCCATCCTGGGTGTCGGCGGTTGGGCTGGTCGTCAATGAAACCGCTGATGCCGTTCATCGATTGCGGACCGAAGTCGGTCTTGACGTGGTGCAGTTCCACGGTGATGAGCCCCCGACGCTCTGCATCGAAGCGGCCGGTGATGACCCTTGGTGGCGCGCGGTACGCATGCGTGCCCCGGGCGATTTGTTAGAATCTTCACGGTCTTATTGCGAAGCCGAGGCGCTGCTGGTTGACTCATTCCACGCGGGCTACGGAGGTAGCGGTCAGTCGTTCGACTGGTCGTGGTTGCCGGCCGAACGCGCCATGCCCCTCATTCTGTCCGGTGGTCTTGACCCCCGCAGTGTGGGGCTGGCTATCGATCAGGTGGCACCCTTCGCAGTCGACGTCTCAAGCGGCATACAAGGTGCCGACCCCCGAACCAAGGATCGCGAGCTGATGGAACGTTTTGCAGCCGCGGTCATGGCTGCCGACGCTCGGCGAGCCACCCCGTTTCAACCGACCCCTGACACCCCATGAAACCCTACGATCTTCCCGACGCGCGCGGCCACTTCGGACCTTACGGGGGCACCTTTGTGTCCGAAACTCTGATTGAAGCGCTTGAGGCGCTTCGTCAGGCCTACCAGCACTACCGCACCGACCCGGAATTTGTCGCCGAGCTTGAGAGCGAACTCAAGCACTTTGTCGGTCGGCCGAGCCCCGTGTATCACGCCAAGCGCTGGTCGCAGCAGTTAGGCGGTGCGCAGATTCATTTCAAGCGCGAAGACCTCAATCACACCGGCGCGCACAAGGTTAACAACACCATGGGGCAGGCGCTGCTCGCCCGTCGTATGGGGAAGAAACGGATCATCGCCGAAACGGGCGCGGGTCAGCACGGTGTGGCCACCGCCACGGTGTGCGCGCGCTTCGGTATGGAATGCGTGGTGTACATGGGCGTGGATGACGTGGCGCGGCAGGCGCAAAACGTTTATCGCATGAAGCTGCTTGGTGCCACCGTGGTGCCGGTCGAGTCCGGCTCGCGTACGCTGAAAGATGCGCTCAACGAAGCCATGCGCGACTGGGTGACGAATGTTGACAGCACCTTTTACATCATCGGCACGGTGGCGGGTCCGCATCCTTATCCGATGATGGTGCGCGATTTCAATTCGGTCGTGGGCCGCGAGTGCCTCACCCAGATGCCCGAGCAGATCGGCCGTCAGCCCGATTACGTGATTGCCTGTGTGGGCGGCGGGTCGAATGCGATCGGCATCTTTCATCCCTATATCGACGTGCCGGGCGTCAAGCTGGTGGGCGTCGAGGCGGGGGGCGAAGGGCTGCACACGGGACGTCATGCGGCGTCGCTGTCGGCCGGCACGCCCGGTGTGCTGCACGGTAATCGCACCTACCTTTTGCAGGACAACAACGGCCAGATCATCGACACCCATTCTGTCTCGGCTGGGCTTGATTACCCCGGCGTCGGCCCGGAACACGCCTGGCTGAAAGATTCGGGCCGCGCAGACTATGTCGCCATCACCGATTCCGAAACCCTGGAGGCGTTCCACACCTGCTGCCGTATCGAGGGCATCATTCCGGCGCTTGAATCGAGCCACGCCATTGCCTATGCCGCCAAGCTTGCCCCCACGCTGCGCCCTGACCAGCACATTCTCGTCAATCTTTCAGGACGCGGTGACAAGGACATGCACACCGTTGCCCAACGCGGTGCACTGAGCCTCTGACATGCCGAGCCGAATCGCCACGCGCTTTGCGCAACTCGCAGCCGAGGGCCGCCAGGCGCTGATCCCTTTTTTCACCGCAGGACACCCCTCGCGCGAATCAACCGTTCCGGTCATGCGGGCGCTCGCGCGCGCGGGCGCTGATGTGATCGAGGTCGGCGTGCCATTCTCCGACCCGATGGCTGACGGCCCTGCCATCCAGCGCTCGAGTGAACAGGCCCTTGCGCTAGGCGTCGGGATGGCCGACGTCCTTCAGTGGGTGAGCGAATTTCGAAGCACTGACCCTGATACACCAGTGGTGCTCATGGGTTATGCGAATCCGATCGAACGGATGGGAGGCGCGCAGTTCATCGAGCGTGCGGCACAGGCGGGCGTAGACGGCGTGATTGTGGTGGATTATCCGCCCGAGGAAGCTGCCGAGTTTGCGCAGCAGGCGCGTGAGCGCGGCATTGATCCCATCTTTCTGCTCGCGCCCACCACCGGACCCGCGCGAATCGATCAGATCCTGTCGGCTGCGAGCGGCTATGTGTACTACGTGTCGCTGCGCGGCATCACCGGCGGCACCATTGATATTGATGATGTCGTCCGCCGCGTGTCGCTCATCAAGTCCAGAACGCAGTTGCCGGTAGGTGTTGGCTTTGGCATTCGCGATGCGGCGACAGCCAGCGCCGTGGCGCGTGTGGCGGATGCGGTGATCATCGGCACCCGGATGATCCAGTTGTTGGAAGACGGTCCTGTAGCGGAAGCGCCGACCCGCATCGGCGCCTTCATCAGCGAAGTGCGGGCAGCCATCGACGAGAGGCCGCGCGCTTAAGCTCAACCTGCGAGTGCACCACACACCCTCTGGAGAACGCTGCAATGAGTTGGCTAGACAAGCTGCTGCCACCACGAATTCAGCGCCAGCCTGCTGGCGGCAAAAAGGTTCCCGAGGGGCTTTGGGTTAAGTGCCCGTCGTGTGATGCCGTGCTGTATTCGGCAGACCTCGATGCCAGCCAGAGCGTCTGCCCGAAATGCAGCCATCATCTGCGCATCTCGGCCCGCCGGCGGCTTGATCTTCTGCTGGATCCGGAGGGTCGCTATGAAATCGGCCATGAGGTGCTGCCAGTCGATGCACTCAAATTCCGTGACAGCCGCAAGTATCCGGACCGTCTCCAGGAGGCCATTGAAACCACCGGTGAGACAGACGCCCTGGTGGTGATGGGAGGGGCCATCCGGGCGCTTCCGGTGGTGGTCGCGGTGTTTGAATTCGAGTTCATGGGCGGCTCAATGGGCTCGGTGGTAGGTGAGCGATTCGTCCGTGGGGTGCAAACCGCCATGGAACAGAAGGTTCCTTTCGTGTCCGTCGCCGCATCAGGCGGCGCACGCATGCAGGAGGGGCTGCTGTCGCTCATGCAGATGGCTAAGACCACCGCGGCGCTCGCTCGATTGGCCGAATTGCGTCTGCCCTACATTTCAGTGCTTACCGATCCCACCATGGGCGGGGTGTCCGCGAGCTTCTGCTTTCTGGGCGACGTGGTCATTGCCGAGCCCAAGGCCCTCATCGGTTTTGCCGGTCCGCGAGTGATTGAGCAGACCGTTCGCGAGAAGCTGCCCGAAGGGTTCCAGCGCGCGGAGTTCCTGCTTGAGAAAGGCGCGATCGACATGATTGTCGATCGCCGTCAGATGCGCGATGAAATCGCTTATCTGCTCGCGCTTCTCACCCGCCAGCCGACCGAGGCCCTGTCCTGAGCGCACCGGCCGCTGATCTGTCGCTCACCGACTGGCTGACGCGGGTCGAGTCGCTTCATCCTCGCAGCATCGAACTTGGGCTGGATCGGGTACGGGCGGTTGCTGCCCGACTGGGGTTGTCGCTGTCTCCGGTGGTGATCACGGTGGGGGGCACCAACGGCAAGGGCTCGACCTGCGCCATGCTGGAATCCATTCTGCTCGCCGCAGGTTATCGGGTGGCGCTCTACACGTCGCCCCATCTCGTGCGTTTTAACGAGCGCGCCAGGATCAACGGCGGGGCGGTGAGCGACGCTTGGCTCATTGAGCGTTTCGTGCAGGTGGACGAAGCGCGTGCTGACACCCCGCTGACCTATTTCGAATTCACCACGCTCGCCATTCTTCTTGGCTTTCAGCAGACAGCGCTTGATGTCGTGATCCTGGAGGTGGGGCTGGGCGGACGGCTGGATGCGGTGAACCTGATCGATGCGCACTGCTCGATCGTCACCTCGGTCGATCTGGATCACACTGATTACCTGGGGCCGACGCGCGAATCCATCGGGTTCGAGAAGGCGCATATCTACCGACCGGGTCGCCCTGCGATCTGCGCCGATCCTGTGCCGCCTGCCTCGCTGACTGAGTACGCCAGGTCGATCGGTGCCGACCTCTGGTGCTTCGGGCGCGATTTCAATTACTCGGGTGACCGGCAGCAGTGGGCCTATGGGGGGCGTACGCAGCGGCGCGCGAGCCTTGCCTACCCGGCCTTGCGAGGGGCGAATCAGTTGCTCAATGCGTCGGGGGTGCTGGCTGCGCTCGAGGCGCTGCGTAGTCAGTTGCCCGTCAGCGCACAGGCGATCCGGCAGGGCTTTGCGACGGTCGAGTTACCGGGCCGGTTTCAGGTGCTCGCTGGTCGTCCGTCGGTCGTCCTCGACGTGGCCCATAACCCCCACGCCGCCGCGCATCTGGCCAGCAATCTGGACAACATGGGCTTCTTTCCAGAAACCTGGGCAATTTTCGGGGCAATGCGCGATAAAGACATCGATCGAATCATCGCGGCGCTCGGCGAGCGGGTGGATCACTGGCTGGTGGTCGATCTGCCAGGCTCACGAGCGGCGTCGGCAGCGTTCCTGGCTGAGCGGGTGGCGGCGGTTCGCGGTGCCTCGACCAAACCGGATATTGAGTGTTTTGCAAGTCCCCGGGCCGCTCTCGAACAGGCACGTGCTCGCGCGGGGGACGATGATAGAATCATCGTCTTCGGGTCCTTTGTGACCGTCGCGGACATCCTCTCAGCCCGTGCCGAAGTTTCCCCGCCCCGCACAGCCTGACCGTCACTCGTTCCGATCGACGCCGGAGACGCCCTATGGCCCGGCGTGATACGGTCGATCAGCCGCCGGCGGATCCCGGGCTCCCATTTAAACGCCGCGCCCGTCGCCGTCTGGTGGGCGCCCTGGTCATCGGGCTGGTAGTGGCGGTCACCTTGCCGCTGGTGCTCGATCGAGAGCCCCGCTATCCCCGACCCGATATCCGGGTCGATATCCCCTCTCGCGATGCGCAACTGCCGGTTCGGCCACCCGGCGAGGCGGCCGCGCCAGCCGCTGCCGCACGCGCGCCGGTGAATGCAGATTCGGCCCGCGCGGCCCGCGCTGAGGCAGGGCGCGTAGCCGAAGCCCGGGCAACGGCAGGAGGCGGCGCGCCAGCCGATCCCTCGCAGGCTGCCGCTGATGCGCGGCAGCAGGCTCGCGAGCCCATGACCCAGCAACTCGACGTTCCCGCGGACGGCGCTGCGCAATCGCGAAGCGGTGCCGCGGCGCGAGCCGACGCCGATGCCGCCCGAGCGGCGGCGGCAAAAGCCGACGCAGCACGTGCCGAGGCCCAGCGCCAGGAAGCCGCCAGAGCAGAAGCGGCCAAAGCGGAAGCCGCGAGAGCGGAGGCGGCTCGCGCCAATGCCGCGCGTGCCGAAGCCGCTCGCGCTGAGGCTGCCCGCGCCGAAGCCGCCCGTGCCGAAGCGGCCCGCGCGCAGGCGGCCCGTCAGCAGGCTGCTACAGCGTCTGCAGACGCCTCACGGCTAAGCGCCGATACGTCGCGCACCTACCCCAGCCAGAACTGGGCGGTGCAGATCGGACAGTTCGCACGACCGGAGAATGCGCGGGCGGCCGAAGCGCGCGTAAGCAGCCTGGGGCTTC
>JAGWXN010000155.1 GCA_018969885.1 Betaproteobacteria bacterium
ACAACATGGTGAAGGATCTCAAACCGTCTGAAATCGCCGACCTCCAAAACCTGGTCGATCAGGCAACAGCCTATGGTCTGGTCAAGACCAAGGTTGACGTCCGTCCCATGCTGAAGACGTTCTGATTCGTTTGGCGTCTGCCTTTCCAACAAACCCCATCCAGGCCATCGTAATGTCAGGTGCCCGCTTTGTCTCCGCGCTCACGCCCGCCGTGGGTGCGGTGGGTTTCATTGCCTTGTGGGCGCTGATCGCAGCCCTCGAGCTGGTTGATCCGGTGCTGCTCCCGTCGCCGCAGGCGTCGGGGCTCGCCATCTGGCAGGGGTTTGTTGGCGGGGCGCTATTGACCGATACGATCATTACCATTCGTCGGACGCTGCTTGCCTTCGTCATTGCAGTGGGTGTTTGCGTGCCGTTGGGACTGGCGCTTGGTTCGTCAGTGCGCCTTTATCGGTCGCTTGAGTTTGTGATCGATTTTTTCCGCTCCACGCCCGCGTCGGCGCTGTTTCCGTTGTTCCTGGTGATTCTTGGTGTGGGCGAGAGCACCAAGGTGGCCGTGGCGGCGTTCGGGGCCGGGCTGCTGATACTTTTCAACACCGCCTATGGGGTGATGAACGCGCGCAAGACCCGCCAGGCGGCGGCGCGGGTGATGGGCGCCTCGCCGCTTCGGGTGATGGCGGGCGTTACGTTTCTAGAGTCGCTGCCCCAAACACTCGTGGGTATGCGCGCAGGGGTCTCGTTCTCGTTGGTGATTGTGATCGTTGCGGAAATGTTCATCGGCTCAACCGACGGACTCGGGCAGCGCGTGATCAACACTCAGTCTATCTTCAACATGCCTGAGATGTACGCCACGATCTTTTCGGCGGGTGTGCTGGGTTATGGCCTCAATCTCATCTTCATCCTGATCGAACGGCGGTTTGTCCATTGGGGTGGGAAATGAACGCAGTGTTGTCTGAGTCTCAGGCAGTGTCTGGCCCGGTGGCTGCGCCAGCCACGCACATCACTATCCGCGGGCTCACCAAGAGCTTTGCGGGTCAGCCGCTTTACACCAACTTCGACCTCGATTTTCCCAAAGGGCGAATCACTTCGGTGTTTGGCCCAAATGGCTGTGGCAAGTCCACCATGATCAACATGGTGGCGGGGCTTCTGCCCATGGACAGTGGTCAGGTGCTGTTCGACGGCAAGCCACTCAGCCAGACCGTTATCGGTTATGTGTTCCAAAATTATCGCGATGCACTTTTTCCCTGGAAGCGTGCCATCGACAACATCCGCTATCCGCTCGCGATCGCAGGCAAGTCGCGCGGCGAATGTAATGCCCGGACTGACGAACTGGTGCAGTCGTTTGATATCCGCTTTGACCTGAACCGCTACCCGTATGAACTTTCAGGCGGTCAGCAGCAGCTGGTTTCCATCATGCGCTCGCTGGCGGTGCACCCCGAAGTGCTGTTTCTGGATGAGCCGTTTTCGGCGCTCGACTATGAAATGACGCTCTTCATGCGCGACAAACTGCAGGATATTTTTCAGGCAACCGGCACCACCATGATTCTGGTGTCGCATGACCTGGATGAGGCGGTGTATCTGGGTGATGAGATACTGATGCTGACTCGTCGGCCCACGCGCATCGCTGAGCGCGTGGTGTTCGATGCTCCGCGACCCCGCACGCCTGCCACGCTCACGTCGGAGGCTTTCACGCGCGCCAAGGCGCGTTGCCTTGACGTGTTCCAGCGAGAGGTGAGCGCGCGCGAGCTCGCCCTCTGATCCAAACGGAGTTTTCTCACTCATGACAGTCAGGGTATCCATGACGGTGAACGGCAAAGCCGTGAGCCATGACGTTGAAGAGCGCACATTGCTCGTACAGTTCATTCGCGAGACGCTCAAACTGACCGGCACGCATGTCGGCTGTGACACGGCGCAGTGCGGGGCTTGCACGGTGCATGTCAACGGCCGTGCGGTCAAAAGCTGCAACATGCTGGCCATGCAGGCCGAAGGCGCGCAGGTCACCACCATTGAAGGAATCGCGGCCGCGGACGGCACGTTGCATCCCATGCAGCAGGCGTTTCATCTCGAGCACGGCCTGCAATGCGGCTACTGCACGCCCGGTATGGTGATGAGCGCAATCGATCTGCTGCGGCGCATCCCCGATCCCACTGAAGACCAGATTCGCGAGCAGCTTGACGGTAACCTATGCCGCTGCACGGGCTATCACAACATCGTGCGTGCGGTGAAGAAAGCGGCCACCCTCATGCCGGGAGCCTGAGCCATGTATTCATTCAATTACCAGCGCGCAACGTCGGTTGAGCAGGCCCGGGAACGGCTGCAGGCGCAGCCTGGCGCGCGGTTACTGGCGGGCGGGCAGAGCCTGGTCGCCAGCATGAAGCTTCGCCTCACCGATCCCGCCGAGCTGGTTGACCTGGGTGGTATTGCGTCGTTGGCGGGCATCCGGGTGGAGGGCCGTACCGTCACGATCGGTGCCATGACCCGTCATGCCGAGGTGGCCGCTTCTGCTGATCTGCAGCGCGCGCTGCCCTCGCTTGCCGCGCTCGCGGGCGGCATCGCCGATCGCATGGTGCGCAACATGGGCACGCTGGGTGGGTCGGTCGCCAACAACGACCCCGCAGCGGATTACCCCTCGGCCGTGCTGGCGCTTGACGCCACGGTGATCACCGACCGGCGGCGTATTGCAGCCGATGCGTTCTTCCTTGGCATGTTCCAGACCGCGCTCGAGGCCGACGAACTCATCACGGCCATTGAATTCAAGGTGCCCAGACGCGCGGCCTATGTGAAATACCGGCATCCGGCCTCGCGCTACGCGATCGTGGGCGTGTATGTGGCCGACTTCGGCAGTGGCGTGCGCGTGGCGGTCACGGGTGCGGGCCCGGGCGTGTTTCGCATTCCGGAGATGGAGCGTGCGCTGGGTGGAAAGTTTGCGCCGGAGTCGGTCGCGGGCATCCAGATCCCCTCGGATGGGCTCAACGCCGATATTCACGCTGGCGCTGAGTACCGCGCTGAGATGGTGACGGTCATGGCAACGCGTGCGGTCGAGCGCGTCTTGAGCGAGCCCGCATCATGGTGATCAACGGCCTGTTTCACATCGCAATCAAGACCAGTGACCTTGCGGCTACTCGGGCCTTCTATTGCGACGTGATCGGGCTGCGCGATGTTTTTCGCCCGGATTTTGGTTATCCGGGTGCCTGGCTGGCGTGTCCCGTCCCGGGCGGCCAGCCCATCATGCACATTTACGCGGGCGGGCCAGCGCTGGGCGCTGACGGACGCGCGCCCTCGGGCACTGCGGCGATCGATCATGTATCGCTATCGTGCTCGGGGTTCCATGAGTTTCGCGAGCGCTTTCACCGCTTCGGACTGGCCTGGCGCGAATTCCTGGTGCCAGGCACTACGCTCTGGCAGTTGTTTGTCTATGACCCCAGTGGCGTTCAGCTCGAGCTCACCTTCGAGGGCTCGGCCGAAGCCGGGCCCCCGCCCGACATGACGCCAGGTCGTGTCTACGTTGCCGGCAGCAGCTTCTTCGACCCTGAGCGCTATCCAAGGTTGGGCGCGAGCCAGCGCTGACCGCGGTCTAGGTGGCTCTCTTGCCGTCTGTCGGTCGGGCGGTTCGAGTCGGGATCAGGACTGTCAACTGACTTCCCGGCCCACATTGCGATAGATTCGGGATCGGTGCGTGTTTGCACCGACTGCTGGAGCCCCGAATGGATTTCTCGATTCCCGCCGACCTCGCCGAGCTTCGCGATCGAACGCGTGCCTTCGTCTGCGAGCAGGTCATCCCGTTCGAGAAGGATGAGCGTCGTACTGCGCACGGCCCAACCGACGATCTTCGGCGCGAACTGAATTCGCTCGCCCGGAAAGCAGGGCTGCTTGCACCCCAGGTCGAGGAGCGTTGGGGCGGTCTGGCACTGAGCCATGTGGGGCGCGCGGTGCTGTTTGAGGAATCGGGCTATTCCATGCTGGGCCCGATTGCCATGCATTGTGCGGCGCCCGACGAGGGCAATATGCATCTGCTGGGCATTGTCGGCACCGAGGCGCAGCAGTCGCGCTGGCTGTCGCGACTCGCCAGTGCCGAGATCCGGTCCTGCTTCTGCATGACCGAGCCTGCGCCCGGTGCAGGCAGCGATCCCGGGCTGCTTCAGACCGTTGCCGTGCGCGAGGGAAGCGACTTCGTCATCAACGGACACAAGTGGTTGATCACCGGCGCCGAGGGCGCTGGCATGGCGATCATCATGGCGCGGACGCTCGTCGATGGTCAGGACGTGGGTGCAACGATGTTCATGACTGATCTGCCGGCGCCCGGGTTCTCGATCGAGCGCCTGCTGGATTCCATCGATTCCAGTTTCTGTGGCGGTCACGCAGAGGTTCGGTTCAACAACCTGCGCCTGCCCGAATCAGCGGTGCTGGGCGAGGTAGGGGGGGGATTCCGTTATGCGCAGGTCCGGCTGGTTCCCGCGCGGTTGACCCACTGCATGCGTTGGCTGGGGGCGGCGCGCCGGGCGCATGACATCGCGGTGGACTATGCGAACCGGCGTACGGCGTTCGGATCGCGCCTGATCGATCATGAGGGCGTGGGGTTCGCACTCGCCGATAACGAACTTGATCTGCATAGCGCGCGCCTTGCGATCTGGCATACCGCGTGGCTCCTCGATCAGGGCGGACGTGGCAACCGCGAGAGCAGCATGGCGAAGGTGCTGTGCTCGGAGGCGATCTACCGGATCGTGGATCGTTCCATGCAGGCCATGGGCGGACTCGGGCTCACCACCGATACCGAGGTTTCTAAAATCTTCCGGGATGTGCGTGCCTTTCGGGTGTATGACGGGCCTTCGGAGGTTCATCGGTGGAGTCTTGCGCGGCGCTTGGGGCGTTCGCACTAGCGTAATCAGGGGGCAGGGAGGGGTCATGTCGGCTTTAAGGGGTTTGACATTCCTCATCGCGATGGTGCTGGGCGCATCGGTGGGCGTAGGCACGGGTTCCGCAGCGGCGCAACCAGCGGCCACGGACTTCCCGTCGCGACCCCTTCGAATTCTGGTGGGGTTCGCGCCAGGAGGCGGCACCGACATCACGGCGCGCATCGTGGCCAAGCGATTTGCCGACCACATCCGTCAGCAGGTAGTGGTTGAAAATCGAGCGGGCGGTGGGGGTGTGGTTGCAATGGAATTGCTCGCCGCCGCAGCCCCTGATGGTTACACCATCCTGCTCGGTGCAGTCGGGCCGTTTGCTGTCACGCCTCATATGCAAAAAGTGAGCTATGACGTTGAGCGCGATTACGCGCCGCTCACCATGGGCGTGGTGTTTCCGAATGTGGTGGTGGTCCACCACAGCGTGGCCGTCAGTTCACTCGCCGAGTACCTTGCGCTCGCGCGCAGTGACGGCGCCCGACTCAGCTACGGAAGTTCGGGCATCGGCAGTGCGGGTCATCTGGCTGGGGAACTCCTGAACGCCATGGCGGGCACTCATATTCCGCATATCGCTTACAAAGGGGGCGGGCCAGCAATGACCGACTTGCTGGGCGGTCAGGTACCGTCGGTGATGGCGTCGCTTCCCAGCGCGCTGCCGCATATCCGCACCAGCCGAATTCGGGCACTCGCCACTACGGGCGCCGCGCGGGCGCGCGATCTGCCTGATACGCCTACGGTTGCCGAAAGCGGTTACGCAGGCTATGACGCTGTGAACTGGTATGCGTTTGTCGCGCCGGCCAAAACGCCCGCGCCCATCCGGGCTCGGCTCACCGAGGCGTTGGTGGCCACGCTCAAGTCGTCGGATGTGATTGAACAGTTGCATGGCCATGGAATGGAGCCGAAGCCGGACGGTCCAGATGCGCTGGCTGCCACCATGCGTCGTGAGACCGCGGTCTGGGCCAAGGTGGTCAAGGATGCAGGACTGGCTGCGAGATGATTTGTAACCCGGCCGCCCGGGTGCGGTGAGTATTGTTGTTCCCTTATTGGTGATGACTGGAGAAGTCCATGGCTGCAGCCTTGCATGTGCATCAGGCCGACGGAATCGGCTGGATCGTTTTTTCTAACCTTGAGCGCCACAACGCGGTCACCTATGAAATGTGGTGCGAAGTGCCCCAGGCGATCGCGCGCTTCGATGCCGATCCGGGCGTCTTTGCAATCGTGCTTGCGGGCGATGGTGAGAAGGCGTTCGTATCGGGCGCCGACATTTCTGAGTTTGAGAAAAAGCGCGGCACGCTTGATGCCTCAACCATCTACAACGAAGCCGTAGACACCGCTTACGCGGCCGTGCTCGCAGCCGCCAAACCGACGCTTGCGAAGATTCGCGGAATTTGCATGGGCGGCGGGCTCTACCTCGCAGCGTCCTGTGACCTGAGGATCTGTAACGACCGGGCGCGCTTTGCCATGCCTGCTGCCAAGCTGGGGCTGGGCGTTCGCTACGAGAGCGTTCGTCGACTGATGGAAGTGCTGCCCTCGGCTCACGCTGCCGACATTGTCTTCACCGGCCGACAGTTCGATGGCCCCGAGGCTGCACGGCTCGGGTTCGTCAATCGCTCGGTGGCGGATGAGCAACTCGATGAAACGGTCAACCAGTATCTGCAGTGGCTATCGGTGAGCGCGCCGCTCACGGTACGGGCTGCGAAGGCAGCGATGCGGACCTGGGCGGCGGGTGAAGCGCCGGAGGCGGTTGCCCGCGTTCGCCAGATGACCGATACCTGTTTCGCGAGCCAGGACTATCAGGAAGGGCGAAAGGCGTTCGCCGAAAAACGTAAACCTCAATTCAAGGGAGTTTGAAAGATGAAGGCCTGGATGCTTGAAGCGGGCTCGCTCGCGCTCAATCTCGCCGATCAACCGGATCCCGTTCCCGGGCCGGGTCAAGTACAAATTGACGTGATGGCAGCGTCGCTCAACCGCGGCGAGTTTCTGCACGGTGGAAGCCGGGTGGTGGCGGTGAAGGGCGCCGCCCAGGTCAAGCGCTGTGGCATGGAGGCCGCGGGCGTGGTGAGCGCGCTCGGGGAGGGCGTGACACGTTACCGCGTGGGTGATCGGGTGATGGGCCGGGCGGCGGGTGGGTTTGCCGAGCGCACGATTCTTGATGAGCGCGATTCCATGCCGGTACCCGATAACGTGAGCTGGGTCGATGCCGGCTCCATCCCGATCGCGTACGCGGTTGCCTACGACATGATCGTCCCCAACGGGGAGCTCAAAGCCGGCGACACCATGCTGGTGACCGCGGCGGCATCCGGAGTGGGTGTGGCCTGTCTGCAGATCGGTAAGGCGTTGGGCGCGAGGGTGATCGGTACGTCGGGCTCGGCGGCCAAGCTCGAAGCGCTGCGTAAGGTCGGGCTCGATGAAGGCATCGTGACCCGGGGCGCGGATTTTGTTGAAGCGGTCAAGCGGTTCACCGACGGCAAGGGCGTTCAGCTTGCGATCAACAATGTTGGCGGATCGGTGTTCGATGCCCTGATGCAGTCGCTTGCCTACATGGGCAGGCTTGCCCAGGTGGGGCATGTTGATGGCATCAAGCGCGCCGAGATCGATGTGGACGATCTGCACAGCCGACGCCTCAAGCTGTTCGGTGTCAGCAACCGCTACCGGACCGCGGAGCAGCGCGCGCAGACCATCGACGGGTTTATCCGCGACATGCTGCCCCTGGTACGCGACGGACGGCTCAAGCCCTTGATCGATGCGGTGTTTCCGTTCGCGCAGTTACCGCAGGCGGTTGAGCGCATGAAGGCCGATACGCATGTGGGGAAGATCGCGATTACGCTAGACCGCTAAAGGGGGCTTCGCTTTTTTGGATGCGCGTCGGCCGGGGCGGTAGCCGTGTGGCGGATCGACTGGCTGCGCCGGCGCTAGCGCGCCGGTGCCCTCGGCGAGCAGACGCCGGGCGGAGGCGGACACAAACTCGCTGGCTTTCGC
>JAGWXN010000156.1 GCA_018969885.1 Betaproteobacteria bacterium
ATGAAAACTGTGACATTCCGGCGGCCGGTAGGTCAGGGCAAAGGCAGGCAGGTGAGCCCGTCGAGCCAGGCGCGACTCACCGAACTGATCACCGAATCACCGCTCAGGCGCGACCGGCTGATTGAGTACCTGCATAAGATTCAGGATGCAGAGGGGTGTCTGCCTCAGGGGCTGCTCGCTGCCCTCGCGCAGGCGATGAAGCTCTCGCAGGTTGAGGTGTTCGAGGTGGCAAGCTTCTATCACCACTTCGATCTGGTGGCCGATGATGAGCCGCGCCCGCCTGCACTCACGGTTCGTGTCTGCGAGTCACTGTCCTGCGAGCTTGCAGGGGCCGCGCAGCTGATCGAACGCCTGCAGACGCTGGTTGGCGCCGAGGTACGGGTGCAACCCGTGCCTTGCGTGGGACGCTGCGCGCAGGCGCCGGTGGCGGTGGTCGGGCGTCTCCCGCTTCCGCAGGCAAACGTGGATTCGGTGATGGCTCACGCAAAGGCGGGCGATCGCGAGTGCGCGTTGCCCACAGGCCAACCGGCCCCTGGCGATCGGGTCGAAGTGATTCCCGAACCGCCCCCTGGCGCGTGGCCCGTGCTGCAGTCTCTGATCGACGGCGCGCAGCCGCCGGTCGATGTCATCACACTGCTCGAGTCGTCAGCCCTGCGCGGCATGGGCGGGGCGGGTTTTCCGGCAGGTCGCAAATGGCGCATCGTCGCGGGGTTTGAGGGGCCTCGTATGCTGGTGGTCAATGCCGACGAGGGCGAGCCCGGCACCTTCAAGGACCGCTTCTGGCTGGAGTGCGAGCCTCGGCGCTTTCTTGAGGGCATGCTGATCGCTGCCTGGGCCGTGGGCTGTGAGACCTGCGTGATTTACCTGCGCGATGAATACCCCGGCGTGCGAGCCTTGCTTGAGCGCGACATCGCAGCGCTTCAGGCGGCGCCGCCATCGGGGTGGTCACTGCCTGAGATTGAATTACGTCGAGGGGCGGGCGCCTATGTGTGCGGTGAAGAAAGCGCGCTGATCGAATCGATCGAAGGTAAGCGCGGTATGCCCAGGCTGCGTCCGCCGTATGTGGCTGAAGTGGGACTCCAGGGCCGTCCGACCCTGGCACACAATGTTGAAACGCTTGCGTGGGTGCCAATCATTCTGCAGCAGGGTGCGCCGTGGTTCGCGGCGCAGGGTCGTCGCGGCAGAAAAGGCCTGCGCTCGTTTTCGGTGTCGGGTCGGGTGCGCGAGCCAGGCGTAAAAATCGCACCGGCTGGCATCAGTCTTCATGAACTTATCAATGAATATTGTGGCGGCATGGCGGATGGCCATGTGCTCGCAGCGTTTCTGCCTGGAGGCGCCTCGGGCGGGATCCTGCCGGCTTCGCTGGCTGATGAACCGCTCGACTTCGACACGCTTCAACCACATGGTGCGTTCATTGGTTCGGCGGCGGTGATCGTGCTGTCGGAGCAGGATGACCTGCGGCGCGCCGCGCAGAATCTGATGCGTTTCTTCCGCCTCGAGTCCTGTGGTCAGTGCACGCCGTGCCGGGTTGGCACGGCTAAAGCGGTGACCCTGATGGATGCGCCGAGATGGGATGAACCGCTCCTGCGCGAGCTCTCGCAAACCATGATCGATGCATCGATTTGTGGTCTGGGGCAGGCCGCACCGAACCCAGTGCTGTCGCTCTTTCGGCATTTTCCCGAGGTGGTCAGCGGATGAACGCAAGAGACGCTTCCCTGGCTGCACAGCCTGCCGTCATCGCTTTTGAACTCGATGGGCAGGCGGTTCAAGCCCGCGCGGGCGAGACCTTGCTTCAGGTCGCACATCGCCACGGCATCGATATTCCCCACCTCTGCCATCGCGATGGTCTTCGACCCGATGGCAACTGTCGCGCCTGCGTGGTGGAGATCGAGGGCGAACGGACGCTCGCGCCCTCCTGCTGTCGCACACCCGCGCCCGGCGCCAAGGTCCACACCGGGAGCGATCGCGCCCGGGCGGCACAGAAAATGGTGCTCGAACTGCTGCTCGCCGACATGCCCGAGACGCCGCATCGCGAAGACTCTGAGCTTCACGACTGGGCAGCGAAGATGGGGGTGGGCACGCCACGCTTTGCGCCGCGCGAGCAACCGGTGCCGGATGTGAGTCATCCTGCGATCGCGGTCAATCTCGATGCCTGCATCCAGTGCGGCCGCTGCGCGCGCGCCTGTCGCGAGGAGCAGGTCAATGATGTGATCGGCTATGCGTGGCGGGGCGATGCTGCGAAGATCGTTTTCGATCTGGACGATGCGCTGGGCGCCTCCACCTGCGTGGGCTGCGGTGAATGCGTGCAGGCCTGCCCGACCGGCGCACTGATGCCCAAGCTCCTGGGCGCGGCGGCGTCTCGCGTGGCCGATGATTCGTTCCTCGCCGCATCGGCGATCGCTCCGCGGCGCGCAGAGAAGTCGGTCGACTCGGTCTGCCCCTATTGCGGCGTCGGGTGTCAGCTGACCTATCACGTGAGCGGTAACCGGGTCATTCATGTGGAGGGCCGACCTGGGCCCGCCAATCAGTCGCGACTGTGCGTCAAGGGTCGATTCGGCTTCGACTATGTCAGCAGCCCCGACCGCCTCACCGTGCCACTCATCCGGCGCGCCGATGCGCCCAAGCGTCTGGATACCGATCGTGTGCCCGCCAACTGGCAGGATTCGTTCCGCGAGGCAAGCTGGGATGAGGCGCTGGGTATGGTCGCGGCAAAAATTGCCGCGATCAGGGATCGGGATGGGCCCGATGCACTCGCTGGGTTCGGTTCCGCCAAGGGCTCGAACGAAGAGGCGTATCTGTTTCAGAAGCTGATCCGTACCGGGTTCGGCACCCACAATGTCGATCATTGCACGCGACTCTGTCATGCCTCGAGCGTGGCTGCGCTTCTGGAGGGCATTGGCTCAGGCGCCGTCTCGAACCAGGTCGCAGATGTGGCCGAGGCAGAAGTCATCTTTGTGATCGGCGCCAATCCCACCGTGAATCACCCGGTTGCTGCGACCTGGATCAAGAATGCAGTGAAGGCGGGCGCAAAGCTGATTGTGGCCGACCCGCGCCGAAACGGCCTCGCGCGATTTGCCACCCACATGCTGCAGTTTCGTGCTGACACGGATGTGGCCATGCTGAACGCAATGCTGCATGTGATCATTGAAGAAGGGCTGGTTGATCAATCGTTCGTGTCGGCGAGAACAAGCGGGTTTGATGAACTGCGGGAAGCAGTCCGCGATACCTCGCCCGAGGCCATGGCGCCTATCTGCGGGATCGATGCCACGACGCTTCGCGACGTAGCGAGGCTCTACGCGACCAGTCGGGCGTCGATGATTCTCTGGGGTATGGGGGTATCGCAACATACGCATGGCACCGACAATGCCCGCTGCCTGATTGCTCTTGCGCTCGCCACTGGCCAGATCGGCCGCCCCGGCACGGGACTTCACCCGCTTCGTGGTCAGAACAATGTGCAGGGCGCCTCCGATGCGGGTCTCATCCCCATGATGCTGCCGGACTACCAACGGGTTGGCACCGAGCGGGTTGTCCGCGCGTTCGAGGACTTCTGGGCGCAACCCTTGCCGCGGGCGCCCGGGTTGACCGTGGTCGAGATCATCAACGCGGCGCATGCGGGGCGGATCCGCGGGATGTACATCCTGGGCGAGAACCCGGCGATGTCAGACCCTGATCTGTCGCATGTGCGCGAAGCGTTGGCTTCGCTCGATTTCCTCGTGGTTCAGGATATTTTTCCAACCGAAACCGCCTGGCTTGCAGACGTGATCCTGCCCGCCTCGGCTCATGCCGAAAAAACCGGAACATTCACCAATACCGATCGGCTGGTCCAGCTTGGGCGCGCGGCGCTCGTGCCCCCCGGGCAGGCCAGACAGGATCTGGCGATCATCGTGGACCTCGCAAGGCGGTTGGGGCTAGCCTGGCATTACACCCATCCGCGCGATGTGTTCGAGGAAATGCGCGGTTGCATGCCCTCGCTTGCGGGCATCAGCTGGGCGCGTCTGGAGCGTGAGGGCGCGGTGGTCTACCCTTGCACGGGCGATGACGATCCGGGCGAAGCGGTGGTGTTTACCGAGCATTTTCCGACTGACGACGGACGTGCGCGCTTCGTGCCCACCACGCTTCGATTTGCCGATGAATTGCCTGATGTCGACTATCCGCTGGTCCTGATCACGGGGCGTGAGCTCGAACACTGGCACACCGGGTCGATGACGCGGCGCGCGCAGGCACTTGACGCGATTTCGCCCGAGCCCACGGTCTCGATGCATCCGGGGGCGCTGGCCCAGTTTGGGCTTGCGCCGGGCGATCTTGCCGTCGTGCGCTCACGCCGCGGCTCGATCCGGCTGCGGGTGCGCGCCGATGAAGGGCTCGCACGCAGCGACGTGTTCATCCCGTTTGCTTACGCCGAGGCCGCTGCCAACGCGCTCACCAACCCTGTGCTTGATCCAGCAGGCAAAATTCCCGAGCTCAAATACTGTGCGGTCAGGGTGGAGCCTGCGGGCGCGTAGCCCTGGCATCCGCCGTGCTGATTCTCAGCGGTCGGGCATATGGTCAGCACAGGTGTTCGGCTAGACTGACGCCCGGTCTGTACAGGTCGCAGCGATGGGGAGAATCAACATGACAACAAGCAATGAACTTGAATTTGCACGCGCCCGGAAGGTGTTGGTCGGTGGCGTGAATTCCGCAGTCCGCGCATTTCGTGCCGTGGGCGGTACGCCGCGATTCATCGCCCGCGCTGAGGGCGCCTACATGTGGGACGTTGAAGGCAAGCGCTATATCGACTACCTGGGATCCTGGGGGCCGATGATCGCCGGCCACTCGCATCCTCACGTGATCGAGGCCGTGCAGCAGGCGGCGGTGCGCGGGCTCTCTTACGGCGCCCCCAACGTCATGGAAAGCGAGCTTGCCGAGCGGCTGTGTGCGCTCTTCCCCCAGGTGGAACGGGTGCGCTTTACCAGCTCAGGCACCGAGGCCGCGATGTCGGCGATTCGCCTGGCACGGGGTTACACCAAGCGCGACCGCATCATCAAGTTCGAGGGCTGCTATCACGGCACAGCGGACAGCCTCCTGGTGAAGGCCGGGTCGGGAGCGCTTGCGTTCGGCACCCCCAGTTCGGCGGGCGTCCCCGCTGATCTTGCTCAGCATACCCTGGTCGCCCAATACAACGACCTGGCGAGTGTGGAGGCGCTGTTTGCCGCGCATCCCGACAGCGTCGCCTGCGTGATGGTCGAGCCGATGCCGGGCAACATGAACCTGATCCGTCCGGCACCCGGCTTTCTCGAAGGACTTCGCACGCTCTGCACGCGTCACGGCGCGCTCCTCATTTTCGACGAGGTGATGAGCGGGTTTCGGGTGGCGCTTGGCGGTGCGCAGGAGGTGGTTGGCATCCAGCCTGATATGAGTGCATTCGGCAAAGTGATCGGTGGCGGTATGCCGGTGGGGGCAATTGGCGGGCCGGCTGCGATCATGGAGATGATGGCGCCGCTGGGGCCGGTCTATCAGGCGGGCACGCTGTCTGGTAATCCGATCGCGATGGCAGCGGGTCTTGCTACGCTCGACCTCATTTCCGCGCCCGGATTTTTCGCAACGCTTCATGCGCGGTGCGGTCAGCTGGTTGACGGACTCAATGCGGCGGGTCGCGAAGCGGGCGTGCCCTTTAGCGCTCAGCATCAGGGTGGCATGGCCGGGCTTTATTTCCGCGCGACGCCGCCCGGCAGTTTTGCCGAAGCGCAGCAGCAGGACCTCGATCGCTTCAAGCGCTTCTATCACCTTATGCTGGAGGCAGGCGTGTACCTGCCCCCTTCGCCGGTGGAGGCATTTTTCTTTTCAAGCGTGCACAGCGACGACGATATCGCGCATACGGTGGCCGCGGCACGGCGTTCGCTTGCGGCGGTGGCCTGAGGCGCTCAACAGTCGGACAATCCCGCGCGACGGGGTGCGATGCGTTTGCGCGGGAGCGGGCCTGTACCCTGGGCTGTGCAGGCCCGGGAGGCCGTTGACTGGTCAGGCGGCTCGCGGATAGATTCCGGGCGCCGGGAACGGCGCGGCGCCCGTGCCCAGTGCCTCTTCGATGCGCAGCGCCTCGTTCCATTTCGCCATCCGTTCAGAGCGCGCAAAGCTTCCAACTTTCAGCTGCGGCACACCCCAACCCACGGCCAGGTGAACGATGCTCACGTCTTCGGTTTCTCCCGAGCGCGCTGACACGATCGCACCCCAGCCCTCGGCCTGCGCCGCGCGCCATGCGGCAAGCGTTTCTGAGACTGTCCCAATCTGATTGGGTTTGAGCAGCGCCGCGTTGCAGCAGCCGCTCCGCGCAGCCTCGCGGATTCGGGTTGCGTCGGTCACCAGAAAATCATCGCCCACGATCTGTACGCGTGCGCCGCAGCGCGCGGTAAACGCGCGCATGCCCTCAACATCGTTTTCGGCGAAGGGATCTTCTACCGAAACGATGGGGTAGGCGTTGATCCAGGCGGCGAGCAGGTCGCCGAAGGCTTCGCGATCGAGCTTTCGGCCGTCAAGCTTGAGGCTGTAGTGCTGACCATCGAAAAACTGCGTGGCGGCCACATCGAGGGCAATCGCCACCTGACCAGGCGCGGACAGCCCGGTGTCTTCAATGGCGCGGGTGAGCGTTTCGATGGCCGCTTCGTTCCCGTTGAAATCGGGCCACCAGCCTCCCTCATCGGCCACGCCGTAGACCGAGCCGCGGGCGGCCATCCGGGCGCCCGCAGCGTGATAGACCTCAGCGGTCCATTCGATGGCTTCGGCGAAGCTGCGTGCGCCCGGTGCGACCAGCAGAAAATCCTGCAGATCGACACGTGCGCCTGCATGGGCGCCGCCACCAAAGATCTGGACTTCAGGAAGCGGGAGCCGGGGCGCGGTGCCTGCAGCCCGCTCTCGCGCGAGGTGCTGCCAGAGCGGGACGCCGGCCGCCTGTGCGGCGGCCTGTGCGGCGGCGAGCGAAACGGCCACGATGGCATTGGCGCCCAGGCGGCCTTTGTTCGCGGTGCCATCAAGTGTGATCATGGCCTGATCGATCGCTGATTGGTCCTCCACTGGCAGGCCTTTCAGCGCCTGCGCGATCGGGCCGTTGGCGTTGGCAACCGCCTGACCGACATCGAGTCCGCGAAGCCGACGACCCCCATCGCGCAGTTCGCGCGCTTCACCCGAGCCGGTGGACGCACCCGCAGGCGCGATCGCACGGCCCGCGCCGCGTGCGGTATGGACCTCAGCTTCCACCGTGGGGCGGCCGCGCGAATCCCAGACCCGACGGGCCAGGACCTGGGTGATGGGTGTCGTCATGACGAGATCTCCGTGCGCCAAGCGTGCGCGAGGGCAGACAGCTGCACCACGGGCCTGGCGAGCAGCTGGCGGGCCACGCGACGAACCCGTTCGCGCTGGGTGTCGGTGGTGAGGTATTCAACCGGCGATTTGCCATCCACGCGGGCAAGCAGCAGACCGGGCAGCAGTGCCGCCGCGCGGGCCTCGAGATCGGCCGCAGGCTCCCACTGAACGCCGGCGAGGTAGGCGGTTGATAAGGTGTGGAAGCAGTCAATAAAGCGCGGTGCGGCCTCGGGCACCCAGAGGCATTTCAGCAGCAGATGGTTGAGGCAGAAGGCGAGATCGAATGCGGGATCGCCATACCAGGCGCACTCTGCGTCGAGGAAGACCGGACCTTCCGGACCGCAGAGAATATTTTTCGGGCTGATATCGCCATGGACCAGCGCGCGGTGCGTGCCCGCAGTGGTTCGGACGAGCGCATGCAGGGCTTCGGCCCGATCGGGATGGCGGATTGCGGTGGCCTCCAGATAGGGCGCGAGCCGCAGCGCGTGAAAGAACGAGTCGGTATCGAACTGTTTGGCGA
>JAGWXN010000157.1 GCA_018969885.1 Betaproteobacteria bacterium
ATTGGCGCGGTTGCTTCAGAAATCTCGCAGTTCGCCGCTGATCAGGTGGCTGCAGCCAGGAAGGTCGCCGATGCCGAGCGCGCTTACGGCAAGACCTCGATGCAATATGCCGATGCTCGGACAGCCCAAGCCTCGGATGAGATCAATCACTACGGCAACCTTGCCTCAGCAGCGAAGGGTTTCTTCAAGCAGGGAAGCGCGGGATACAAGGCTCTGGACACTGCAGAAAAGGCCTTCCGGGCCTATGAGCTTGCCATCGCCATCAAGAATGCCGCGGTGAAGATCGGCCTAATCGGCGGGGTTACGGCCGCCAAGGTGACCTCGGACACCACCATGGCTGTGTCGGATACTGCGCGCGCCGGGGTCGAACAGGGCAACTCGATTATCACCACCGGCATCAAGGCCGTCGAAGCTGTGGTCAATGCCATCCGCTCGCTGCCGTTCCCGCTCAATATCGCGGCCGGCGCCGCTACCGCCGCCGTGATCGCTTCGCTTGGCGTTGCCATTGGCGGCGCGTTTGGGGGCGGGCGCAAGCCTGCGCCGACCAATGACGGGACCGGCACTGTGTTTGGCGATAGTGCGGGGAAATCTGAGAGCATCGCCAAGTCGATCGATCACCTGCGCGAGATCGATACACTGACCATGCGCTATTCCGCCGCCATGCTGGAATCGCTGCGCGGCATTGAGGCCAATATCGGCGGGCTCACCAATCTCATCATCCGCACCAACGGCGGTGAAGCCTCGGCCGCCGGCATCCAGACTGGGTTCAAGACCAGCATCTCCGGCGTGCTTGGCGCGATCCTTGGGCCGGTTGGTAGCCTCATCAAGTCGCTGTTTGGCACCAAGACCAGCATCATTGGCCAGGGCATTTACGGCGGGGCCCAGTCGCTGGGCGGCATCGTGGACGGCGGATTTCAGGGGCAATATTACACCGACCTTCAGAAAAAGAAGAAGTTCCTCGGGATCACGACCGGCACCAGCTACAGCACGCAATATTCCGCTGCGAGCGCAGAACTGGAGCGCCAGTTCAGCCAGATCTTCACCGGCTTTTATGACGCCATCTCAGCCGCTGCTGGCCCACTGGGCCTGTCGCTGGATGAGGTGCAGGCCCGGCTAGGCAGCTTTGTCGTCAACATCGGCAAGATCGATCTAAAGGACCTGACCGGCCAGCAGATACAGGAGAAGCTGGCGGCAGTGTTTGGCGCGGCGGCGGACAATCTCGCCCGCTATGCCATTGCCGGGCTCGACCAGTTCCAGAAGGTTGGTGAGGGCTATTTCGAGACCCTGGTGCGCGTTGCCTCCAGCGTTGAGGCGGTTGCCAGTTCGGTGACCATGCTGGGGCGCTCGGCTAATCTGACGATTGCCGCTTCCATGGACCTGGTCGACAGGTTCGGGTCAGCCAGCGACATGCTGTCGGCGACGGGTGAGTATTTCTCGCTCTACTATTCGAATGCCGAGCAGGCGGCGGCACGCACCGCGCAGATGACCGCGGCTCTCACCAGTCTTGGCCTTGCCATGCCCAGCAGCATTGCGGGGTTCCGCGCGCTGGTCGAAGCGCAGGACCTCAACGCCGAGGCCGGACGCGCGGCCTATGTCGCGCTGATCCAGCTGGCCCCGGCCTTCGCTGACCTTGTGGGTGCTGCGCAGGATGCAGCCAGTGCCGCCGCCATTGCCGACGAACGCCTGTCTCTGCAGCGGCGCATGCTCGAATTGCAGGGTGATACAGCGGCTCTCCGAGCCCTTGACCTTACCCAGCTGGATGCCTCCAACCGGGCATTGCAGCAGCAGATCTGGGCGCTGGAGGATCAGCAAAAAGCCGCCGAGGACGCTGCCAATGCCGCTGAGAAGCTGCGCTCGGCCTGGGCGCAAATCACCGATGGCCTGATTGCCGAAATCAAGCGAATCCGCGGCATGATGGACACCGGCCCCAAAAGTTACGCAGGGGCGCTGGCCGAGTTTAATAATGCCTCGATGCTGGCACGTGCCGGCGATCAGGAGGCCGCCAAGGCGCTACCGGGCCTCAGCCAGGATCTGCTGGCGGTCGCTGCGAATACGGCGAGGTCCGCTGAAGATCTGGCTCGGTTGCAAGGCCTGACGGCAGCGAGCCTTGAGCAGACACTGGCGGTGATCAATCAGGCGGCCGCAACTGTGCCGTCCACTGTACCGACCACTGGGGCGGCCACCGGCACCGCGCCCAGCTGGTGGGACCAGTTCGCAGCCAATCAAATGGGGTCGGCGCCCGTCCCGGCCAATGACGGCCAGACCGCCTTGATCGATGAACTCAAGGCGCTGCGACAGGAGGTGTCCGACCTGCGCGACGAACAGCGGATTGCCTCAGCGACGATTGCGTCGGGGACTGCCAAGACCGCTCGCATCCTTGAACGCGTCACCCCGGACGGCGATGCCATAGCCACGCGAGTCGCGGCATGAAGCTGATCCGCCCGACCGCCATCACCGATGCCATGCTGACCAGCAGCACGGCGCCTGAAACCGACCACGCCGTTTGGGCGGCCGGCACAGCCTATGTCACCGGCAACCGGGTTATCTTGACCTCGACCCACCGGCGCTATGAGGCCTTGGCGGCATCGACCGGCATCAACCCCTCGAGCGATCCGACCAAATGGCTCGATATCGGTCCGACCAATCGCTGGGCCATGTTCGATGCCCGGGTCGGCACGGCCACAAGCCGAACCGGCTCGGTCTCGGCTGTCCTGGTGCCTGGCGGTATCGATGCGGTCGCCCTGATCGACACCACCGCTGAAAGCGCGACCGTCACCGTCACAGCGGCCTCCGTCGTGGTCTATAGCCAGACGCTTTCATTCAATGTTGGCGGCATCCCGATCGACGACTGGTTTGTCTGGTTTTTCGAGCCGATCGGCCTCAAATCCTCAGTGCTGTTTCTGGATGTGCCGGTCTATGACGCCGGCATCGTCACGGTCACGCTCGCCCGTGACAATCCCGCCGACAGTGTTTCGTGCGGCACGCTGATTGTCGGCCGCCAAATGACGCTGGGTGATACCGAGCACGGCGCCGACATCGGTATCCTCGACTATAGCCGCAAAGAGACCGACCAGTTCGGCGTGACCTCCGTGGTCGAGCGCGCCTGGGCAAAGCGGATGACGGCAAGGGTCGTCATGGACACCGAACAGATCGACGACATCTACCGCACGCTGGCCCAGCTGCGCGCAACGCCGGTCCTGTGGATCGGCTCCGAAGGCTTCGAGAGCCTGTCGGTCTACGGCTTCTACAAAGAGTTCTCGATCGACCTCGCCTATCCCACTGTCAGCTATTGCAGCCTCACGATTGAGGGCCTGACTTAAAGTCGGAGCATTCCCATGCCGATTACTGCCTTGCCGACGCCGCCGTCCCGTGCGGACGCGGCGAACTTTTCCACGCGCGCTGATGCCTTCCTGAGCGCATTGCCAACGTTTGCGACCGAGGCGAACGCGACCGCCACCGCAGCTAACACTTCGGCGACCAATGCCGCGGCCAGCGCCGCGACCGCCTCGACGCAGGCGACAAACGCGGCCGCCAGCGCAACCAGCGCTGCCGCGAGCTACGACGCCTTTGATGATCGTTATCTGGGCTCGAAAGCAGCCAACCCGACCCTGGACAATGACGGCGCGGCGCTACTGACCGGGGCGCTCCACTGGAACACAACCGCCGCCGAAATGCGCGTATGGACCGGTACTGCCTGGGTCGCGGCCTATGTCTCGGCCGGAGCCTATGCGCCGGTCGCCTCGCCTGCTTTCACCGGTGTGCCCACAGCGCCAACCGCCGCTGTCGACACCAACACCACGCAAGCAGCGACAACAGCTTTTGTGTTGGGGCAAGCATCTGCAGCCACCCCTATAATCGATGGCACAGCGGCAATTGGCACGTCCTTGCGCTATGCTCGGGCAGATCACGTTCACCCAACCGATACGTCGCGCGCGGCGCTGGCCTCGCCAACCTTTACCGGTGTTCCGGCAGCCCCGACCGCCGCACAGGGCACGAATACGACGCAGTTGGCCACCACGGCGCATGTCTTCGCTGGTCTGGCTCTGCAGGCCTCCTTGACCGGCGCCACCTTCACCGGCGCGGTTGCAGGGCCCACCGCAGCGGCAGGCACCAATACCACGCAGCTTGCCACGACCGCGTTCGTTCAGGGCGTGGTTCGTCCATCGTTTCCTGGCAATCCCAGCGCATCGTTCACGGCAGCCGACACCGACAACAATACCCATAAGGTCGCGTCGGGCGCGGCCCAGACACTGACGCTGGGCAACATCACAGCCGGGACCGCCTTCACTATTCGCTTCACGACCGCATGGTCGCTGGCGGTTGCTGGTGGCCTCTCCAAGAACGGCGCTGCCCCCGCAGGCGTCACCACGGGCGCGATCGCCGCCAACTCGCTCATTACGTTCCTGCACGAAGGCGCAGGTGTTTGGGCGGCCACGGGCGGAGGGCTCAGCTGATGCTGTACTATGCCCGGCAGATGATGGTCAGCGGAGCGGCAAAGTTCCAGATGGCGGTCGGTGTCTACACCAGCGGGTTCAAGGGCGTGTACTGGACCTATTACGGCTTCGGCACATCCGGCCCCATCAACGCGATGGGCGGGTTACTGGTCCCAGCCACCTTCAAAGGTCAGACCGTCGATGCAGTCTATTCGGTGGATGATAACATCAACGCTACCTGGCCGGTTGCCGTCCAGATCGGCAGCGATCAGCCCATCGGGTTTGTCAGTGCGCTCACCTTGGGCGGCACGCGCTACGTTCTTACCACCTACACTCAGGACTATAAGTCCTCCGCGGCGGTCACCATCAACATCGCAACGGCGACCTTCACCGTCCCTTCGACAACCGGCATCACGACGGGCACGCCAATAGCGTTCACGACTGGCGGTGCATTGCCGACCGGGCTGACGGCTAGCACCAAATATTATGCCCGTGACGTCACTGCGACGACCTTCAAGGTCTCGGCCACGATTGGCGGTGCAGCGATCACGCTCAGCGGCACCCAGTCCGGCGCCCACACGGCCTACTGGAACATCTACTCGGTCTTCGGCTTCCCCACCGCAACTGCCAGCAACAAGACCGGCGGGCGCGTGCCGTTCTATCCGGCGATCAGCATCGCGAACCCGGCGGTCGTGACCAGCACCAGCCATGGCCTCGCAAACGGCAAGCGGGTGATCTTCCAGACGACCGGCGCGCTGCCGACCGGGATCACGGCCAACACCGTCTATTTTGTCGTCAATGCCGCCGCCAACACCTTCCAGATTTCTGCAACCTTGGGCGGGGCGGCGATTGCCACATCCGGCACCCAGTCGGGCACGCAAATCTGCTTGGAAGTTGTCGATATCACCGTGGAGTGACCCCATGATCCAGCATATCAATCCCACCGCCAGCGAAGACATCGTGCCCATCAACGATGACCTCGAGGTGCGCTACAGCCTGTTCAAGAACGACTTTGTCTATGTCCGGCCGGCTGGCAGCTGGCGGCTTTGGCAGCCGCTTGAGTTCGTGCCGCCCACCGCCAACCGCATCATCGCCGACATGCACGACGCTGGGGTCGGCTGGGGCCTTTATGAGCATGTCTCGGTCGCGATCGGTGGCCGCGCCGATTATGTGTTCACCGGGCCCGATGGCCCGCTCACGCAAGTCTGGACGCCCGGATTCCACAATGTCGAGAACGGCGGCGGCTATCTGCCGACTGAGGAGTTTACCCGCCGGTTCTATGACGATTTTGCGCTGTGCTGCGTCATCCAGAAATTCAACCGGACGCCGGGTGTCCGGTACCACTTCGAGGTGGTGACCGCTCCCGTCGTCCTCGGGTCCGATGCGCTGTTTGTCCATTACGCCACCGGCGTCCGCCAGCGGCAGACCGACTTCAACATTGCCGTGGGCGAGCAGATTGAGGCCAGCCCGGCCGACATCGCCATCATCGGCAGTATCATCTGATGGCAGGCAATCTCGATCGTGACCCCGCTGTCGAAATCGCCCTGATCCGTGCGGACCTTGAAGGTGTGCAGGAAGAGCTGAAGGCTGTCCGCAAGGAGCTGAAAGATCTGCTCGAGGCCTGGAACACCGCCACCGGCATGGTCCGGTTCGTCAAATGGCTGTCGACCCTGATGGCCGCGCTGGCGGTCGTCTACGCCACCATAAAAGGCCTGTCGGGCCGCTAATCCCAGGAGACATTTATGAACCCGTTGCCACCGGCCTATGGCTGGATCGATGACCTGCGCCCGCTGCCCCGGATGTTGCAGGAAGCCCGGAAACTCTTCGGCACTAGAGAGGTCGCAGGGGCGGCCAACAATCCGGTCATTCTCGGCTGGGCCAAGGAGATCGGGCTGGCCAAGTCCTACACTGACGATGCCATCCCATGGTGCGGCCTGTTCATGGCCGTGGTCGCCAAGCGCGCTGGCAAGCCGGTCATGGAAGGCCCCCTCTGGGCGCGGAACTGGGCGGCGTTCGGTAAGTCGGCGGATGAGCCCCAGCTCGGCGATGTGCTGGTATTCCGCCGCTCTGAGAGCGCTGGCCATGTCGGGCTCTATGTCGGCGAGGATTACGGCGCCTATCACGTCCTCGGCGGCAACCAGTCGGACGGCGTGACCATCACCCGGATCGCCCGGGACCGATGCATTGCTGTGCGCCGGCCGGCTTACAAGGCGGTGCCAGCGACCGCGACGCCGATCCAGCTCGCCGCCAACGGGGCGCTATCCACCAACGAGGCCTGATTAGCGACCACGGCGGGCCATCATGAGCAGCTTAGCTGTTTCCCTGAAAATGAGAATGCAAGATGAAATCATGCAGTTCTTGATCGTCAGGGGATCGACCATGCTCCTCTGAATATCGATCTGACCACCAGTTATGCTCAAAGTCTACAAGCTCATCTTCATATGGTTCTCGGCCGAACTCTGCTACGAAAAGTCGGCGGATTTCACCTTCAAAATCATTCGCCATAGACCGTACCCCATCGATTTTAGAGCGCCTGCGCTGTTGCCCCAGATGCGAAGATAAAACTATTGTCTGGTAGCTCTAAATTGCGCTGCTCCGACCAGCCTACAAGGCAGTGCCAGCAACCGCAACGCTGGTTCAGCTGGTCGCGCTATCCACCCACGAGGCCTGACCGGCCACACCATCACCGACCTATTCGCCCGCTATTCCAGCGGGCTTTTTTTGTGGAGAAATGACATGGAAGAACTGAAACCTTGGTGGACCTCGAAGGCCATCTGGACCGGCGTCATCGGCAGCGCCTGGGGCGTTGCTGGCACGCTTGGTTTGCTGCCTGAAGGCCTCAGCCAGGCGGATGTGCTGACCGTGGTTCTGGCCATCACCGGCATTGGCGGGGTGGTGTTTCGCAAGACCGCCAATGCCCGGATTGGGTGACGGTGGAAGCCATACTACTGAACCCGGGTTGTCCCTGACCCTAGCCGTGAGTATGTTCCTGTGGAATGAAACATTTAGCGAATACCGTGTGTCAGGGGGACGAATGGAAGACGATGAAGATGTAGATCAGACGCCACTCGAAGAACTACCTGGGATCCTTGGTTACCAGTGGGACGACTTCGACTTTGTCGTATTGGATCCGTGCCTCTCCGCTATCGCCGAAATAGACCTGCGAGAACTCCAGGAAGCACAAGAGGTCGCTGAAGGTTTTAAGCTAGGGTCAGGACTCATTGATCAGAGCCAGAAGCAGAACGTTGCGGCGATGGTGATGGCGGACATGAAGGTGTGCGCGCAGCGGTCGTAACGGGTGGCGATGCGTC
>JAGWXN010000158.1 GCA_018969885.1 Betaproteobacteria bacterium
ATGTGTGTCGTCGTGCGGCAGTGATCGGCTGGAGAGCGGTACCGGCGGCTCGGACACTACTGCGTAGTAGACGGTTGCGGTGATACGGCAATCCACCCTTCTGGACAGTCGGGCGCACTGGGATGATAGGCGGCACGACTCTCACACCAGTACCAATACCCTGCCCTGGGCATTTCTACAGGCACCGGCGAGCTGCCCCGTTCAACATAAACCGGCGGAGGCGCTGCAGGAACTACAACAACCGGCGGCACTGGGCGATAAACGTAGGGCGGATATGCCCAGTAGGGGCTTGGCGCGTAGTACAGGGGCGGCGGACCCACCCAAACGCGTACCGACGGACCGTGGACGCGCCGATAAGGTCCCGGACCGTGAACAGCCGGCGCGAATCTAGGGTGGGCGACAGACAGCACCGAGGGCGATAGTTGAGGACGCGCAGGGCTCGCGTGGGCGTGCGAAACAGGCGAGGCTACAGCACGGGTACGATGGTCATGGCGCTCGGCCGCGTGAGTGAAGAGCGCGAGGGCGAGGAGCCCTGAGCCGACGCACGTACGACTGGTCACGGAAAGCCAATGAGTCATGGGATTCTCTGAAAGGAACCGGGGCAGATGAAACTCTAGCAAACCCGCCAGCATCGGAGAGCGCAGGCCCGTCACCCGACTTACAGCGCTTACAGGCTCTTACAATAGAAAGGTGGATTGACTTTGGAGCATTGCATGCGCAATCGGATAGAAGGGACGGCCCCGCAAGCCATGGTGACGTCACGAGCGAGCCGGCCTGATAGAAAGGCTCGCAAGCGTATGGTCAGTCCGCTTCTCGGCGTTGGATTGTTATTCGCATCGGCATTGGCCGCTGCCCAGCATGACGCTTCGATCTTTCGTGACGCCGACATCCCACTTGGGGAAAAGCTGATTGCTGAGAACCGCTGCGCAGCCTGTCACATTCAGAAATTTGGCGGCGATGGCACGTCCATCTATCGTCCCCAAGGACGGATCAACACCGCAGGATTCCTTCGGGGAATGGTTGAGCAGTGCAATACCGAGCTCAAGTTGCAACTGTTCCCCGAAGAAGTGACGGCGGTCGCGGCCGTGCTCAATCGCGATTTCTACCGGTTCAAATAGGCGCCGACAATCATGCTGAACGACACGCACCAGGCTTCCCTCCGCAGCTGGGTAGACTCAGCCAATGATGCTGAGTGTGAATTCCCTATTCAGAATCTTCCCTATGGCGCCTTCCGCAGGAAGGGCTCGCGCGACGACCCGACGATTGGCGTCGCGATTGGCGAGCAGATCCTTCCGGTTGCCAGCCTGCTTGGGCTGACCGATCTCAGCGCAATAGCTCGCGAGGCTGCCGCCGCCTGCGACAGCCCTACCCTCAACCGGCTGATGGCACTCGGACCCCGCCACTGGAGCGCGCTCCGTCAGGCGCTCTCACAGGGGCTGCGTCAAGGGTCGCCTCACCAGGCACACCTCGCGCCTTCGCTGGTTCCGATCACAACGGCGGAGTTCGCGGTGCCCGCGCAGATCGGCGACTTCACCGACATGTACACATCGCTTGACCATGCGCTGAACGTCGGTCGCCTATTCCGTCCCGACAATCCATTAATGCCCAACTTTAAGTGGCTACCTTGCGGCTATCACGCGCGGGTGTCGTCGATTGGCGTGAGCGGTCAGCGGTTTGTTCGGCCCAAAGGGCAGGTCATGCCGGCTGGCGAATCGACGCCCATTGTCACGGCGACCCGCCGTCTCGACTATGAGCTCGAGCTCGCCATCTGGATCGGTACCGGTAACACGCTGGGTGAGCCCATCAGCCTGGACGAAGCGAGCCAGCATGTATTTGGCCTTGGGCTACTGAACGACTGGTCGGCGCGCGACATTCAAGCGTGGGAGTACCAGCCGCTCGGGCCGCTACTTAGCAAGAATTTCGCGACCACCGTGTCACCCTGGGTCGTGACGATGGAGGCGCTTGAACCTTTCCTGTCGCCGTGGCAACGGGCGTCAGACGACCCGCAGCCCGTTCCCTATCTCGAGTCCACGCTGAACCGCGAACGCGGCGCGATCGACATCGGTCTGGAGGCCTGGTTACACACCGCTGCCATGGCCCGCGAGGGGAAGACTGCGCATCGTCTGTCGGCAACCAATTTTCGACACAACTACTGGACTGTTGCACAGATGATCGCGCATCACACGGTCAATGGCTGCAACCTCTGCTCGGGCGACCTGATTGGCAGCGGTACGCAGTCTGGGCCTGGCCCTGGCGAATCCGGTGCGCTGATCGAACTCACACAGGGCGGCAAGCGGCCCATCACCCTGCCGGGTGGCGAGGAGCGAACCTTTCTTGCTGATGGCGATACCGTGATTCTTCGCGCACGTGCCGAGCGGAAAGGATTTCGAAGCATTGGGTTCGGCGAATGCGCAGGGACCGTGCTGCCTGCGAGAGGGTAAGCGCCGGAGCTCCAACCGGGCTCAGTTGCTACCGATCAATTGATCCAGCACATGGCCGTTTCGGTCCTCAAGACGGATCCGGATTGGCATCAGGTCGCCCGATTCGGAGAGCCAGATTTCAACGCTTCCGGAGCGCTCTCCGTCGCCATCCTCTGAGCGCAGCCGGGTCAGTTGCCGGACGCCCCCCGCGAGCTCCAAAATTTGAGCGGGGCTCACCTGGAAACGTAGCAGCCGCACGGACGAAACTCCAACCAGCGGAATCGTCAATTCCTTGACCCGAAGGCCATCAGACCGCTGCGCCGCAACCCAGGCCAGTTGCGCGGCTAGCGACAACCGGTCTTGCGCCAGGACCGACGTGACCTCGCTTCGGCCGTCTTCAAACGTTACCACTCGGGCATCGCTTTTGGATTCAATTCGTACGACGCGGGGTGCGCGATCGCCGCGGCGCTCCTCATAGCGCTCGCTGAGAAAGCCTTCGGAAGTAAAGGTGCCCTCGCTCACCTGCGTGAAAAGGCCCCGATAAAAAAGAGACAGGAGCCCCACTGCCTGTCCTTCTGTGTGCAGGCGGTACCGCTCACCCTGAATGTTCAGTACGTAGTCAAGCGTGGCCACCTGATTATTGGCAGCGTAGTCACCATAGAAGACCTGATAGCGCCAGCGCCCCTGGGCGGAGGTGGGCAGGCTGCGCTGGGCAGCGGCTCGATCGGCGCCCTGAGCAATCGACGAATCGGTGGTTGGCGTCGGCGCATCCCCAGCTTGCTCGGCAGGCTCAACCGAAACAGCGGCGGCTCCGTTCGCACGATCGGCAACCTGATCAGCCGGCGCACTCAGGTCAGAAGCGGCATGGTGTTTCGCGTGATCGTCGGCGGATTCCGAGTCGATCAAGGGGGACGATGGCGGGCCGAATTCGTCGGCCTCCACCGCCGCCACCGGGCTGCTCAGATTGACAGGCGGCCGGGCCTGCGAAGTCGGCGGGGTCGTCGCATGCGTCGCCGTAGACGCGCCACCCGAACCGGAAGCGCTCGACACAGCCGGTGGCGCTGGGCGCGCGCCCGGGCTTTGGATCTCTGCGTCGGACTCACGCGAGAGCAATGCCGAAGGCGGGGCGCGAGTTACTGGTTCAGCGCGGACTACCGGAGCGGGAAGTACCTCGATTCGGATCGGCGAGGGCGGCGGCAAAGGTGGCTCGGGGCCGGTAGCTTGCATCACCCAGCCCACGAACAGCGCATGCAACGCCAACGTCGCAACGCCGGCAAGTACAGCGGCAAAGCCGCGAGCTGGTTTGGCTTTAGCAGTCACTGGCCGAGTGTATTCGAACAGCAGGGGTACACTTTGCGCCATGCGAACCCAATCGCTCGCGCCTCGCGCCCAGACGGCCATTCTGATCGGCGCAGCCACCATGCTCACGCTCGCGCTCGGTATGCGACAGAGTCTCGGTCTGTTCCAGCCCGAAATGATTCGAACCATCGGGATCACCACAGCCGATTTTTCGCTGGCGGTGGCCATTCAGAACATGGTTTGGGGCTTTACGCAGCCATTCACCGGCGCATTGGTCGACCGGTTTGGCGCCCGCTGGGTGGCCTCCGGCGGTGCGCTTTGCTATGCGCTTGGGCTCCTGATCAGCATCTTCGCGACGTCGCCGGTGTTGCTCACGCTCGGCATCGGCGTACTCATCGGCGTGGCGCTTGCCTGTACCGGTTCAAACCTCAGCATGGCGATCACCTCGCGCGCGGTCTCGCCGGCTCGACAAAGCTTCGCAATGGGGGCGGTCTCAGCGGCAGGGTCACTAGGCCTGGTGTTGACGTCTCCCCTGGCGCAAGGGCTGATCAGCACAGCGGGCTGGCAGACCGCCATGGCAGCGTTCGTAGCGCTCGCCTGCGTCATGGTGCCAGCCGCCTTCATGGCGGGCGGCGTAGACCGGATCAGCCGCAGCGCGTCCTCGGTTGGACTGCAGCAGTCAGTGGGCGAAGCATTGCGCGAAGCCACCTCCCATCGTGGCTATCTGGTGATGGCGGCCGCATTTTTCGTCTGTGGATTGCAGCTGGTTTTTCTCACCACGCACTTACCCACGTATCTCGACCTGTGTGGCATCGAACCGGGCGTCACTGCGACCGCGCTCGCCTTGATCGGTTTATTCAATGCGCTGGGATCAATCCTCTTCGGCTGGCTTGGCGACCGACTGCCGCGACACCTGTTGTTGGGGGGAATCTATGTTGCACGCTCGCTACTGATCACCGCGTATTTCCTGTTTCCGCCCACCCCCACCTCCACGCTGCTCTTTGCCGCCGCGATGGGGGCGATCTGGCTGGGCGTGGTGCCGCTCATGAATGGACTGGTCATTCATCTGTTCGGGATCCGTTATGTGGCAACGCTGACCGGCGTCGCATTTCTCAGTCATCAGGCGGGTTCCTTTCTCGGCGCCTGGGGCGGAGGGCTGATCTATTCAACCTTGGGCTCCTATGAGTGGGCGTGGCGGATAGCGGTCATCATCGGGCTCACCGCTGGCATCGCACAGATGCTCATGAACACCCGGCCCGTGCCCAGGGTTCTGCAGGAACGTGCCGCGGCGCCCATTCCAGTGGGCTAACGATCGGCTCCGGAGGCATCGCGCTTCACCACTATGCCAAGGCTTGAACACCCGCCCCTGCAATTTGATGAAAACGGGGCGCCCCTCAGCGGCTTGTTTGGCGATATCTATCGCAGCCGGGCCGGTGCCATGGCGGAATCCGAAGCGGTGTTCGCGCGTGGATGCCAGCTGGCGGAGCGATGGGCGGGCACACAGCGCGCATGCGTCCTCGAGATCGGGTTTGGGGTGGGACTCAACCTGCTGACTGCTTACCGCGCCTTTCATCTGCATGCGCAATCATCAGGTCGGCTTGACTTTGTATCGGTCGAGGCGCACCCGCTCGCCCGCGCCGATCTGATCGCTGCGCACGAGGCCTACGGGGTCGCCAGGGAGCCTCTGTTGATTGAGCTCGCCGCACGCTGGCCGTTCGCGCTACCGGGCCTGCACCGGCTGACGCTGGCCGGTGGGCGGGTTCGGCTGATCCTCGCTTTTGGCGACGCTGCACGAATGCTGCCCCGACTCAGGCTGCGCGCCGATACGATTTTCCTTGATGGATTCGCGCCGCGACACAATCCGTCCGCCTGGGAGGACACGGTGCTGCGGCAGGTCGCACGGCTCGCTGCGCCCGACGCACGGCTCGCCACCTACACTGCTGCGGCGGCGGTTCGACAAGGTCTGGTACAGGCTGGCTTTGAGGTGGAACGGGTGCCGGGTTTCGGTGGAAAGCGTGAGCGGATCAACGCCCGATATGCGCCGCGGTGGAAAACCTGGCCCCCGCCGCCCCCGCCCCCGAGTTGGGAGACGCGTCAAGCAGTCGTGGTGGGCGCTGGCCTCGCGGGCGTGACGGTGGCGGCTCGGCTCGTCCTGGACGGCTGGCAGGTCGTGCTGATTGATCGCCACGCTCACCCTGCACGCGAGGGTAGCGGTCAGCCCCTGCTTGCGGACCATATCCACCTGTCTTCCGACGACAACCTGCTTGCGCGCTTATCGCGCGCTGCTCTGCTCCTTCGCGATACGAACCAGACAGCAGGACTTCTTGCGCTCGGTCGCCTCGCAGTGGCCGACAGCTCGGAGGCGTTCGATCATCAGCGGCGCACGCTGGCAACGCTTGATTTTCCACACGCGTTTGCACGCACCGTGACTGCCAGCGAGGCAAGCGACCTGGCGGGATGTACCCTCCCGACGGGCGGCATCTGGATTCCAGGGTCGATGGTCGCGCAGGCCACGCTGCGGATTCCAGCGCTCATCAGGGAAGCCGCCGACGCGCTCACCTGGCTCGGTTGCAGTGAGGTGGCATCGGTTCGGCGCGCGCCGGGCGAATCAGACTGGCAGGTCGCAGATGAACAGGGGCAGGTGCTGGCGCAGGCGCCGGTGGTGGTGCTCTGTGACGCGTCGACCCGCATGACCGTGCCACCGCTTCACTCCCTGCCGCTTCGGCGTGTTCGTGGACAAACCACCTGGATCCAACACCCTCTGGTGTCGGGGCTTCGTACCGTCCTGGGCGGGGCGGCCTATGCGGTGCCGCTCGACGGGCAGGCCCTGGTGGGGTCGACCTATGACGATCATGATGCCCCCGACCCTGACATAGAGTCGGATCGAAGCAACGCGCGACGGCTGGCCGCCTGCCTGGGAGCCGAGCCAACTAGCCTGATTGCCGCCACCCGCTCCGGCGTCGTGGGGTTTCGCTGGACCGCCCCCGACCGACTACCTCTGATCGGCGAGATGCCGGATGAGCCGTTGGCGTGGGATCAGCGTGAGGAGCTGTTGAAAAACGACCGCCTGCCGCTACCCAGACTGGCGGGACTCTACTGCGCGCGTGGATTGGGGTCTCGCGGACTCCTCTGGAGCACCCTCGCTGCGGAAGTCATCGCGGGTGCACTCGACGGTGCCCCCTCCGCGATAGAGCGCGACCTGCTCGAAGCGGTTGATCCCGCTCGTGGGCTGCGCCATGCGCTCAGACGATCAGGCCGGCGCGTCGCGACACGCTAAACTGCGAGCTTTATTCGCCCTCGGCGACTTTTCCCTCCATCTCCCCTCAGCCTGGTTGAACGCATGAGCGCCACCCCCCCGAAGCTTCAATACGACTGCTCGAAGTGCCCCGGATACTGCTGCAGCTACCCAAGGATCGAAGTCAAAAAGCGCGACCTCGAGCGCTTGGCGCGACACTTCGGCGTGTCCACTGAGGTGGCCGCCCGGCGCTACACGCGCATCTACGACGACGAGGGCAAGCCCGAACGCATCCTGCGCCATCAGAAGGACACGGTGTACGGCTCAATCTGCCGGTTTTTCGATACCGACGAGCGCCGATGCACCATTTATGAGGCACGACCCGCGGTATGCCGCGAGTACCCCAACGGATCACGCTGCGGCTACTACACCTTCATCCAGTTTGAACGCAAACACCAGGACGATCCGGACTTCATTCCATCGGCCTGAGCCGCCGAGCGTTTACGCGCCTCGCAGGCCCAGCACCAGGGTGATGGGCTCGCCAGAGCGGAGCCGTGCGTCACGGGCCTGTTCTTTACTTCGTTGGGCCGATGCGGCATCGACTGCCTGGCTGATGAGCACAGCCGGTACGACCACGACACCATCCGAATCGCCGATGATGATATCGCCCGGGTGCACCAGTACGCCCCCCACGACGACCGCTTCACCCAACCACCCTGGGTGAGACTTGAGTGTGCCGCAGACAGTCGTGCCCGTCGCATA
>JAGWXN010000159.1 GCA_018969885.1 Betaproteobacteria bacterium
CCACCCTCAACACCCCGCCTCGGCCGCTCGCCGCGAGCCAGTCGGGCAGTACCCAACGCTCAAGCCCTTCGCCCAGGGAATAATTCCCTGGCCGGTGCGTGTGTCCATGAATTGCCCGCTGAACTCGGGCAGTGATGAGCGCAGTGCGCACCGCTGCCTCGTTCACGTCGCCGACATCCTGCTCCTGTTTGTTCCGCTCACTCTGCGTGCGCATCTCGCGGGCGATCGCTAAGCGTTCAGCAAGCGGCCGCGAAAGAAAACGCGCCTGCCAGGCCTCGCTACGCACCTCGGTGCGAAACCGCTGATAGGCGTGGTCATCGGTGCACCAGGCATCGCCGTGGGCAATGAGCACAGGCTCACCAAACAACTCCACCACGGTGGGATCTTCAAGAAGCAGCGCGCCACAGCGCTCGGGCCAGGCGAGGTTGGGCTCGCCGCTCCCCAGCAGGAAGTCGCGATTGCCGCGCATGAGTGCCACGCGTACACCGTGGTTCACGAGTCCCTTCAGGCGTTCGCCCAGTGCGGCTGCGACCTGATCGGGCTGATCGTCGCCCACCCAGGCCTCGAAGATATCGCCCAACAGAAACAAATGGGTGATGGACGAGGCCTGCGCGTCCAGGACCTTGAAAAATTGCGCGGCGGTGTCGGGGTCGTGATCGCCCAGATGCATGTCCGAGGCGAAAAGGGCTACCTCGCCCACACCGACACTCAGCCGCGCCGCACGACTCACTTGCCGCCGACTACCGTGATCGACTCAATGACCACCGGCTCCGCTGGCACATCAGCCATCGGGCCCATGCGCGTGGTCTTCACGCCCTTGATGGCATTCACCACCTCCATGCCCTTGATCACTTTCCCAAACACCGCGTAGCCATGGCCATCGGGTTTCGGGTGATTGAGCATGTCGTTGTCGGTCACGTTGATGAAGAACTGCGAGGTGGCGGAGTTGGGTACCGATGTGCGCGCCATGGCGAGCCAGCCCGTGTCATTCTTCAACCCGTTCTTTGACTCGAGTTCGATGGGTGGGAAGTTTTCCTTGCGGCCCATGTCGCCCTGGTACATCGATTTCGGATAACCGCCGCCCTGAATCATGAAGCCGTTGATCACGCGGTGAAATACGGTGTCGGAATAAAAGCCGCTTTTGACGTATTTCAGAAAGTTGTCAACGGTCTTGGGCGCCTTGTCGGGGTAGAGCTCGATCACCACCTCACCCATCGAGGTCTTCATCAGCACCTGGGGCGACCCGGCGGCTGCACCCTCATCGGTCATGGCCATGGTCATCAGCAGGGCGGCAATCAGCGGAAGTTTTCTGAACAGCATCGGATTCCTCGGAACGGGTAGGAAGGTTAAGTAGACCGCGGGGCGGTCACGGGCGCTTGCCAGGCAGATTGACCGGCGCGGGACGCGCGCCGGCCGGCGAAACACGATCAATCAGCTCGCGTGCAAGCTTGAGCTTGGCCTGAGCAGCCGAGGCGTTATCGAGCGAGGCTGCCCGCGCCCAGGCCCGCTCAGCGATTCTCAGATGCACGTCGCCCAGGTTCTCCCAGGCCAGTGCATACGAAGGCAGGGCGCGAACCGCGTTTTCGAGCGCACCACGCGCCTGATCCAGGTCGCCACGCGCAGCGTGCAGCGTAGCGAGATTGTTGTGCGGCTCGGGTAGCTCGGGGAACTCCTGCGTGAGTTCGATGAAGCCCCGCATGGCGTCTTCGGTGCGGCCGCTGTCAGCCAGCATCACGGCGCGCGTAAAGCGGAGCGCGGCATCTCGGGGCGCATTCTGAAGCGCGGTATCCACCACCTTCATGGCTGCTTCGCGCTGGCCCTCGGCATAGAGCCGCCTCGCCTGCTCGAGTGCAGTGGAGGCCGCTCGCGGGTCAGACCAGGCGGGAGAGAGCGGCGAGGGCAGCGGCTGCGCGTGGAGCAGGGCGAGCTCTCCCGTAAAGGGCGTAAACGCGAGCGCCACGACCACCCGCAGCGTTGCGCGGCGAGCCGCCGCCCGCCGCATGCCGGCCAGGGCCGCTCGGCTCGAGGGCGGACAGGACCCCGGTGCTATACTTGGATGCATCGCAGCATTCTAACAACGGGCGTTGTTTTGCCTGGTTTTCGGCCCTCTCCCAGGGGGCTCTGCGCTCAAACCCCTGATGCTTCGCGTTTTCAACACCCTCAGCCGCGCCAAGGAAGAATTCGTCCCGCTAGAACCCGGCCGGGTTCGCATGTACGTCTGCGGCATGACGGTCTACGATTTTTGCCATGTCGGGCACGCCCGCGTCATGGTGGTGTTTGATGCCGTGCAGCGTTGGCTTCGCACAAGCGGGTACGCGGTCACCTATGTCCGCAACATCACCGACATCGATGACAAGATCATCCGCCGCGCGGTCGAAAACAATGAAACCATTGGTGCGCTCACCGGTCGCTTCATTGCTGCCATGCACCAGGACGCCGATGCGCTGGGTGTAGAGCGGCCCGACCACGAGCCGCGCGCCACCGACTATGTGCCGCAGATGCTGAGCCTTATCGGCCTCCTTGAGAACAAGGGGCTTGCCTATCGCGCGGCTGATGGCGATGTCAATTTTGCGGTGCGCCGCTTCGCGCCGTATGGGCGGCTGTCGGGTAAATCGCTCGATGATCTGCGCGCGGGCGAGCGGGTGGCCGTTGACAGCGCCAAGCAGGATCCGCTTGATTTTGTGCTCTGGAAATCGGCCAAGCCCGATGAGCCTGGCGAGGCGCGTTGGCCGTCGGCGCATGGCGAGGGTCGACCGGGCTGGCACATTGAATGTTCCGCCATGGCCACGTCGCTCCTTGGAAACACCATTGATATCCACGGTGGGGGCGCCGACCTGCAGTTCCCTCATCACGAAAACGAAATCGCCCAGAGCGAGGGTGCGCTCGATTCCCAGTTCGTGCGCTACTGGATGCACAACGGCTTCGTTCGGGTCGATGACGAAAAAATGTCCAAGTCGCTTGGCAATTTTTTCACCATCCGTGAGGTGCTGAAAAAATTCGATGCCGAGGTGATCCGCCTGTTCATTCTGCGGGCGCACTACCGCAGTCCGCTCAATTATTCGGATGCACACCTCGAAGACGCGCGTCAGTCGCTGCTACGTCTCTACGGTGCGCTGGGTGACGATGAAGCGGCCTCGCAGCCTGCACCCATTAATTGGTCAGATGCCGCCTGCGTGCGTTTTCGCGAGGCTATGGACGACGACTTCAACACACCGGTTGCGCTCTCGGTGCTGTTTGAACTTGCGGCCGATGTTCACCGCGGTGTGGCGGGCGCCCGCGAGCAATTGCGTGCGCTTGCCTCGGTGCTTGGACTGCTCGGACGAGCCCCCCAGGCGGTGCGTCGTAGCGGGCTCGGCGGTTCGGAAGCGGGCGCGGCGGGTGCCTCCGACAGCGCACTGATCGAGTCCCTCATTGCCGAGCGGGCGGCCGCCAAGAAGGCCAAGCGTTATCAGGACGCCGACCGCATCCGGGCCGAGCTTCTTGCGCAAGGCGTCGTGCTCGAGGACACCCCTGCCGGCACGAGCTGGCGCCGCGCGTGAAGCCTGCCTACTGGGACGAGGCCTGCCGCGAGCTCGCGCGCGCCGACCCGGTCATGGGCGGCATCATCCGTTCGGCGGGAGCAGTCCATCTCGTGTCGCGCGGTGACCCATTCGTCACGCTGTCGCGCTCAGTGGTGGGGCAGCAAATTTCGGTGAAGGCTGCGCAGACCGTCTGGGACCGGTTTTCCAAGGCGGCGCGCACGGTGGAGCCGCTGCGGGTTTCGCGCATGCGCATGACCACGCTTCGTGGCTGCGGCTTATCCGAGCGCAAAGCTGAATACATCCGCGACCTGGCGGCGGGGTTTGTCCAGCGGCGGGTCGATCCGGAGCGCTGGCCTGATCTCCCGGATGAGGCGATCATCGAGGAGCTCACGGCCGTTCGCGGCATCGGGCGCTGGACAGCAGAGATGTTTCTGATTTTTAATCTGCTCCGCCCCGATGTCTTTCCCGTTGATGACATTGGGCTGCTTCGCGGAATCGGCTGTGCATATGGCGATGGAGAAAAAGTCAGCCGGGCGCATGCCAGCCAGTTTGGCGAGCGCTGGCGCCCCTGGCGCACGGTCGCTACCTGGTATCTGTGGCGCAGCCTCGATCCGTTGCCGGTGGAGTACTAATGAAGACAACCTTTCTTGATTTCGAGGCGTCCATCGCCGATCTTGAACAGAAGATCGAGGCGCTGCGCTTTGCGCAGGAAGACTCGGCGATCGACATTGCCGAGGAGGTCGATCTCCTCAAGAAAAAGAGCCAGACCCTGCTGAAGGACACCTACGCCAAGCTCTCACCCTGGCAGGTGGCCCTGGTGGCGCGGCACCCGCAGCGTCCCTACACGCTCGACTACATCGCCGCGCTCTGCACCGACTTTCACCAGCTTCATGGCGATCGTGCGTTTGGTGACGACCCGGCCATCGTGGGCGGCCTTGCTCGTTTCAACGGACAGTCCGTGATGGTGATCGGGCACCAGAAGGGGCGTGATACGCGAGAGCGCGGCTATCGCAATTTCGGCATGCCGCGTCCCGAGGGTTATCGCAAGGCCTTGCGGCTGATGAAGCTCGCGGAAAAATTTGAAATCCCCGTGCTCACTTTCGTGGACACACCGGGCGCATTTCCCGGCATTGGTGCGGAGGAACGCAATCAGTCCGAGGCCATTGGTCGCAATCTCATCGAGATGGCGGCGCTGCGCGTGCCCATTGTCACCACCGTGATTGGAGAGGGCGGCTCGGGCGGGGCGCTCGCCATTGCTGTGGGTGACACGGTGCTCATGCTGCAGTACTCCATCTATTCGGTGATTTCGCCCGAGGGGTGCGCGGCCATTCTTTGGAAAAGTGCGGAGAAGGCGCCCGATGCGGCCGAGACACTCGGTATCACCGCGCACCGGCTGAAGGCCCTCGGCCTCATCGATCGTATCGTGAGCGAGCCGCTCGGTGGCGCACACCGTGACCCGCAGCAGATGGCGCAGCTGCTTCGGCGTGCGATTTCGGATGCACTGCGGCAACTGCAGGCTATTGATGTGAAGACGCTGCTTCGTCAGCGGCACGAGCGCATCCTCGCGTACGGCAAATTCAAGGAACTCGGGGCGAGCTGAGTACGCGTTACCTGATGGCCCCCGACGATCCGGTCGTTCAGTCAGTCCGTCAGGCGCTTGCCTCGCTACCCGCTGGTGCGCGGCTGGTGGTCGCTTCAAGCGGCGGCGCTGATTCCACCGCTTTGCTTCATGCCTGCGTGGCGGTCGTTCCCCCTGAATGGCTGATTTCCTGTCACGTGCATCACGGCCTGCAGTCGGCGGCTGATGAGTTCGCCGCCCACTGTGCGAGCGCCGCGCACCGGCTTGGTGTGCCCTTCGACCTGCGTCGGCTCGATGGCCGTCCGGCGCGGGGCGAGTCGGTTGAGGCCTGGGCGCGCGAGCATCGCTATCGGGCATTGAATGCCTGCACGCGGGATGCGGGCGCGGTGGCCGTTCTCACCGCGCACCATGCGGATGATCAAGCGGAGACGCTGCTGATCGGCCTGGCCCGTGGCAGTGGCCCGGATGGCTTGTCGGGGATGCAGCCGGAGAGTGATCGCGACGGGATAAGGCTCGTCCGGCCGTTTCTGTCCTTGTCGCGCATGAGTCTTCGTGACTACTGCACGCGGCGTGGGCTTGCGGTGATCAGTGACCCCATGAATGACGATCCGGCGCGTCTCCGATCGGCGCTCCGCGCGCAGGTGATGCCCACGCTTGTCGGAGTGGCGCCCGCCTTTGTGGCCAATGCCGCGCGCAGTGCCGGTCTGATCGCAGAGGCCGCCGAACTCGCGCGTGAGTGGGCGCAGATCGATCTGAAGGATGCGGTGGACGCGGGGGGCGCACTGCGGCTCTCCGGGCTCAAGACGCTGTCACGCGCGCGGCAGGCGAATGCGGTCCGGTATTGGCTGCGCGAACGGGGAGCGCCCGTACCCTCGCAGGCGCGGCTCTCGGCGCTTCTCGTCCAGGTGTTCGATTCCGCCTCGGCGCATGCGCTCTTGCGCCATGCCGGTTGGTACGTGGTGCGTTATCGGGATCGGTTGCAGGCGCTTTCACCGCAGGCGGTTCTGCGGCCCGATCGGCCCGCACCGGGGGAGTGGAGAGGTCGCTGGGCAGGTGAGTCGGTGCTTGGGGTTTCCGATTGGGAACTTGAGGTCTGCGTGAGTCAGCCGGGAGATGCAGAGGCCGGGTTCATGGTGGATCGCGCCCTGCTTGAACGGGGACCGATTGTACTTTGTGCGCCTTCAGCGCGGCTGCGGGTGCGGCCTGCCGTTAAGTCGCGCTCGCGCGAGGTGAGAAAGCGCTGGCAGGAGCTCGGGGTGCCGCCCTGGCTGCGTGGCTGGCTGCCGGAGGTGAGGGTGGGGGAGGTGACGTTGGGCGTAGCGGGGCTGGGTAGGGCAGCGGAAAGCGCGGCCCTCGGGGCGGGCGGCGTACCCGCTGCAGTGAAGCTGTCGGTGCGTGTTTCAACCCCCGAAGACCCTCGACGCTTGTGGGTGATGGACTATAATTGAGGGCTTTGCGCTAAGCGGCCAAGCGCCGCAACACTCATGGCTTTAATCGTTCATAAATATGGCGGCACCTCGATGGGCTCGGTTGAGCGCATCAAGAATGTTGCTCAGCGGGTGGCCAAATGGCATGCGGCCGGGCACCAGATGGTGGTGGTGCCCTCTGCCATGTCGGGCGAGACCAATCGGCTGATCGGGCTTGCCAAGGAAATCCAATCGGAGCCTGATCCGCGCGAACTCGACATGTTGGCCTCCACGGGCGAGCAGGTATCGGTGGGCTTGCTCGCCATGGCGCTGAAGGCGATCGGCGTGCCAGCGGTAAGTTATGCGGGTTGGCAGGTGCCTGTTCGCACCGATAACGCGTTCACCAAGGCCCGCATCGAATCGATCGACGATTCTCGTGTGCGTGCTGATCTGGGCGCGGGCCGGGTGGTGATCATTACCGGGTTTCAGGGCGTTGATGCGAGCGGCAACATCACCACGCTGGGCCGAGGCGGATCGGACACCTCTGCGGTGGCAGTTGCCGCGGCGCTTGCGGCCGAAGAGTGCCTCATTTACACCGACGTGGATGGTGTTTACACCACGGATCCGCGCGTTGTGCCCGAAGCGAGGCGGCTCGCGCGCGTCACCTTCGAGGAAATGCTCGAGATGGCGAGCCTGGGCTCAAAGGTGTTGCAGATTCGTTCGGTGGAGTTTGCCGGCAAATACCGGGTCAAGACGCGGGTGTTGTCCAGCCTTACGCCGCCCGACATCGATCTGGCCACCGAGGCCGGATCGGGCACGTTGATCACATTCGAGGAAGACGAGCAGATGGAGAAGGCAGTCATTTCCGGGATTGCATTCAATCGCGACGAAGCCAAGATCACAGTCACCAATGTTCCCGATCGGCCGGGCATCGCCTACCAGATCCTGGGACCGGTGGCCGAGGCCAACATCGACGTTGACATGATCATTCAGAACGCGAGCGTGGGCGGTAACACCGATTTCTCGTTCACGGTGCATCGCAACGAATATCAGAAGGCCATGGCCGTCCTGAACGACACGGTCAAATCGCGTATCCAGGCGGGCGATATCGTGGGCGACCCCAAGATCGCCAAGGTATCGGTGGTGGGCATTGGCATGCGGTCGCATGTGGGCATTGCCAGCCTCATGTTCCGCACGCTGTCACAGGAA
>JAGWXN010000160.1 GCA_018969885.1 Betaproteobacteria bacterium
GTGGGGTAATGAATCCGGAACAATTTCGGTTCCCCGCGGCACGCTCGAGCGATACCGGAGCTTTGATCTGCTGGATTCACTCGCGGTGAATGGGGCAAGCGATCGCCAGCTCCAGACCGACCTGGTGAGCACGTGGTGGAATGGCGGATCGGTATGGTCGATGTTCGCCGGCGCGGGCGTGGGCAGGGTGTCAGTCGATTCCATCACCGCCTCGGTCGGACCTTTTTCGACCACTTGGCGAGGTGGTCGATTCGACAGTGATCTGGTTCAGTCTCTTGCGCCGACGTTGGGGATTAGCGATGCGCTTGCGACCATCAATTATCAGACGCGGTTCATGCACGGTGGCGCAGGGGTGCGAGTGCCGCTTGGAAACTGGGCAATCCGCGGCGGCTACCAGTATTTTTCGATGCATCGGGAAGGAGTGGATGCATTCGTCAATGCGAGGTCGACCGACAACACGGTCTATCGCGTCAATCACACGCTGTTGGGGGAGGTCGCATACCGGCTCGCGCCAGGCATGCGGGTGTTCGTGCGCGGCCAGGCGATGAGCAATCAGATGCTTTCGGAAATGCCGCTCCTTTATAACTCCCTGACGGCGCGGCGCTTTAACGAACGCTACGGTATTTTGTCCGCAGGCGTCATGGCGAGCTTCTAGCGTGCAGACGATGACTGAACATCTGGCGCTCTTCGACAGCCTTCTACTGCCCACCCTGCTCGCGACGTTGCTCGGGACGGTGCTTGCGATCGGGTGGCTTATTGACCGCGCGCCAGGTCTGGGTCTGCTCGACCGCCCGGGGGGCCGAAAGCATCACGCCAAGCCAACGCCTTTGGTTGGAGGTTTGGGCATCGGCTTCGGCCTGATCGTGATTTGGCTCCTCGTACCCGCGCTTCGTCCCGATCCCTGGATCATTGCGGGGTTTGTGGCGCTGCTTGCGCTTGGGGCGGTCGATGATCACCGTGAGTTGCCCGCGCTCCAGAAACTTGGGATCGAACTGGTCGTTGTCGCGGGCTCTTTGGCAGGTGCTGGTGTTACGCTGGGCCACCTCGGAACGCTACTGCCCGGTATCGAAGTGCACCCGCTCTGGCTCGGTTGGCCTATTGCAATCTTTGGCGTGGCAAGCGTGCTGAACGCCCTCAACATGATTGATGGTGTCGACGGACTCTCGGGCGGCATTTCGTTTGCAGGTTTTGCCGCCCTCGCGGCCGCGGCTGGGCTGGCCGGTGATGGTGCGCTCATGCAGATGGCGCTGGTCCCCTGCGCAGCGGTGGCCGGGTTTCTGGGCTACAACTTACGTTTTCCCGGGCGCCCGGCGGCGCGCGTATTTCTGGGCGATGCGGGAAGCCTGTCGGTGGGCTTTCTTCTGGCGGTTTATGCAATTGTGGTCTGCCAGAACACCTCGGTTCCAGCCATCACAACCGTGTGGGCGGTGGCGTTGCCGCTCCTTGACGGTCTCACGGTGATCCAGCGGCGATCGGCGCGCGGAGTGAGTGTCACGCAACCCGGGGCCGACCATCTCCATCATCTGCTGCGCGCCTGGGGCCTTGGCGCCACAGCGATCACCGCAACGGAAACGTTCCTTGCGCTGGCGTTCGCGGGGCTGGGCCTTGCACTCTGGCAGGGGGGCGCAGAGGAGTGGGTGAGCCTGTTTCTGCTGCTGCTTCTCGCGCTTGTGTTCCGTGCGGGGAGCGATCGAGCGTGGGAGGTGTTGCACGAGCGCAATGCCGCCTCCCGTTTGTCGATGGGGGTTGCTGATCAGGATGATGGCGCAGTCGCGCTGGCAGGAAGCGGGTCGCTGGATACAGCGCCAGGGGCCGATCTGCCGGATGCGCGTTCGCGCACTGGTGACCGTTAGCGGGTAACACCGAGACCACCCTGTTTCTCGACCTCACGAACATCCGCCGGGGTCGCGTCTCCCGGCGGCCTTGATCGCCGCGTGATAGCGCGGCGTTCCCTTCGTTACTTAGTCTGACCCTTTGTCTGGGCTGCACCACCCGCAGGCGTAGCGGCGGGAGAGGTCGGTTGCGCCGCGGCGCTGCTTGCTCCCCCCTTCGATGCCCCCGCCCCAGCGCGCGCCGGGGTCGTTGGGGCCGGAGGCTGAGCGGCGGCCTGTGCCGCGGCCTGAGCGGCAGCAGCCTTGGCCGCTGCTGCGGCCGCTTCAGCGGCAGCCAGCGTTCTGCAGTCGGCCAGCATTTCGATCTTCTGTCCGGCGGCGATCAGACCTGCCTGCGCGGCGCAGAGAGATTTGAGCCGCGCGTTCCACTCCACCAGTTCGAGTGCCTTCTCAAAAAGCTGCCTCACCTCGGCGTCGGTACTGCCTTTGGTGAGCATACGCACTGCGCCCTGGGCCAGAGCACGCTCGGCTGAGGGAGGGCGGGTACGTGCAGCGGCTTCAATGTCCTCCAAAGCAACGCCGCTTGCCAGCGCTGCGCGGACCGCGTCAAGCTCATTGGCCTTGCGTTGCAGGCCCTGCATACGTTCGGTCATGCTCTCGATGGCCGCACGGCCTGCTTCGAGTTCGTTGGACACGCTGGCGAGCGCAGCCTGATTGACGGAGGCCTTGTTCCACATCCACCAGGTGCCGCCAGCGCCTGCGACCGTGAGTAGCCCCAGCAGAATTTCAAGGATCAGCCGCTTCATTCGGATTTATCTCCAGCAATAGCGGGGCGCACGCCAGCCAACTGGCTTAACGACTTAACCGCCAGGGATTAATCGACCGTTGCACCCGATTCCTTGACGATCCGGGCCCACATCACGAGCTCCTCCCGAACAAGCTTTGCGAGCTGGTCGGGATTGCCTGGCCAGACCTCGGCACCCTGGCCAGCCAGGCGCTCGCCCAGATCGGATGCCGACAGCACCTGCGTGGAGATTGCGAGAATGCGGTCGATGATGGGTTTGGGTGTGCCCGCCGGGGCGAACAGCCCGTACCAGGAATTAGCGAAGAAGCCTGGAAGGCTTTCGGCGAGGGTGGGGACCTCCGGGGCAAGCGGGGTGCGCTTTTCGGTGGCTACACCGATGACGTTGAGCTTGCCGGACTTTACGAACGGCATGACGCCGGGAAAACTGCCGAAGGTGATGGGCACCTGGCCGCTCACGACGTCGGCCGCCGCCGCTGCAGCGCCGCGGTAGGGAATATGCACCAGGTGCAGACTCGCTGAGCTGTTCAGCATGACGCCAAGGAGATGGTTGAGCGTGCCATTGCCCGCCGAAGCGTAGTCGATCTTCCCGGGCCGCTGGCGGGCAAGTTCGATCAGCTCTTTGAGGCTTCGCGCTGGAAACGACGGGTTGGCCACCAGCAGATAGGGGGCGGTGGCCACCGTCATGATGGGCGAGAAGTCGGAGACGGGATCAAATCCGGGATTACGGTAGAGGGCAGGGTTGATGGTCTGCGCGCTCTGGGCTGTGAGGAGCAGCGTGTAGCCGTCCTTGGGCGCACGTGCAACATGCGCTGTACCGACGTTCCCGCCCGCGCCAGTGCGATTCTCGATGACCACCGACTGCCCAAACGCCGGGCCCAGACGCTGGGCGAACGCGCGGGCCACGGTGTCGTTGGCGCCGCCCGCAGCCTGCGGCACGACGATGACCACGGGCTTGGCGGGGTAGGTGTCCTGCGCCAAAGCGAGTGCCGGAAGCGTGCAGGCGAGGCCGGCGAGCAGGGTGGGCAAGGCGATGGCAGCAACTAGTCTGCCGGTTTTCATGGCCAGGAACAGGCAGCGCGTTGGAACACTCATGAGGCCTCTCCGATGGGGGATCGTGCTCGGCGAATCATACTGAATGCAAGGCTTAAAGCAGTCGTGCGGGTTCGAGCGTGACGAGGTCGGTGCCGTTTCCCATCATCAGGGTACCGTCTTGAATCGTGGCCTGAAGCGACATGGAGCGTGCTGCAAATTTGCCGAGGGCTCGGGTCGCTTCAGCGGGCAGGTGCCAGATTTCGATCTTTGACTGGCGCGATAGCTTCGGTTCAAGGAGCGACCACCACACGTCGGTTGCGGCTGAGAACGCGTAGACGCAGACGCGGTCTGCGCGACTACTGGCCCGCGTGAGCGCGCGGTCATCGGGTTGGCCCACTTCGATCCACAAGCGTCGTCGGCCGGTGTAGTCGGTGAGCCGGAGATCCGGGTCGTCAGGGTCAGAGAGTCCAGCCCCGAACGCGAGTTCAGCGTCGCCCTCGCAAATCGTCTGGACCTGATGCGCATTCAGGGCAAATGCCGCGACCCGAACCATCATGCGCTCTTCGGTTTCGCTGGGGTGGCAGGCGATCGTGAGCTGATGTTGGGCGTAGTGACCATTCTCGATGTCGGACACGTCGAGTTGGACTTTGTAGATCGTCGATTTCAGGGCCATCAGGCGTCCTCGCAATGATGCGATTGTCACATGGCGAGAGGGTCTCGGCGGGGATAGGACGGCGAGCACGGCGAGGGCGGCCCCTGCGAGGCGTACCGGCGACGCGCAGTTCAGCGCGAGTATGATCCGTGGCCATGTCGACAAACGACCTCACGCCGCCTGAGCGTCCGCCAAGCGATCATGCGGCGAACCGGCTGGGCATCCTGTTCATGGTCGTTTCGCTTGCCTGTTTTGTGATCAACGATGCGTTGATGAAGGCGCTGGGCGACTCGATGCCCCTTTGGCAAGCGATCTTCGTGCGCGCGGCGTTTTGCTCGATCTGGATCGTCATTGCATTGCAGGTGGCGGGCGTTCGCGTGCGACCACGCGAGCATGTTCGCCCCCTGGTCCTCGTCCGCGGGCTGATCGACTGCCTGGCCACCTTCACCTATCTGCTCTCTCTCATGCACATGCCGCTGGGGGATGCGATCGCCATCAATATGGCCTCGCCTCTGATGGTGACCGCACTTGCGGTGCTGGTGCTTCGCGAGCGTGTGGACAGGCTACGCTGGATGGCGATTCTGGTGGGCTTTGGTGGCGTACTTTTGCTCGTGCAGCCATCGGGGGACGGGCTGAACCTGTATGGCTTGCTCTGCCTGCTCGCCACGCTCATGCATTCGATACGCGATCTGGTCACGCGCCGCATTGCCTACGGTGTGCCGTCGCTCGTGATCACGCTGGTTACATCGCTTACCATCATGGTGGTCTCGGGCCTGTTCTGCCTTGGCGCAGCATGGCAGCCCCTTGATCTGCGCTCAACGGCGCTGCTGGCGTCAGCAGCACTCTTTCTGACCGGCGGTTATTTTTTCGTGATCCGCAGCACCCGGATCGGCGAGTTGTCGGTGGTGGCCCCGTTTCGGTACAGTGGACTTCCTATCGCGTTGGTGCTCGGCTGGGCGGTATGGGGTGATCTGCCCAATCTCACCGGCTGGACGGGCATCGCGCTTCTGATTGGTGCCGGGCTGTATCTGCTGTATCGCGAGCGGGAGGCTCGCCGCTAACCCATGAACACACCCGAGTCCTATCTTCTTCCCGCCTACCGCACGATCGGTGAGTCCCTGATTCGCGAACTGGCCAAGCTGATGAGCGTGCCAGGCATGGTGTCGCTTGCGGGGGGCTATCCGGGGCCTGAGCTATTTGATCAAGAAGGACTCCGCGCGGCCGCCGACGAGGCGCTTGTCTCTTCCCCGGTGGCGTGTCTTCAGTACGGGCAGACCGACGGCCTGCCGGCACTGCGAGCGGGGATCGCCGGCTGGATGGACGAAGCTGGGACGCAGTGCAGCGTTGACGATATTTTGGTCACCTCGGGTTCGCAGCAGGGCTTTGATCTGCTGGTGCGTACGCTGCTTCGTCCGGGCGACGTGGCGCTGGTCGAGCGACCCACCTACACGGGGCCGCTTCGACTGCTGAAAATCGCCGAGGTGACGACGCGCACGGTGGGGGTCGATCACAACGGGCTCGATGTGGATGAGCTTGAGGCCATCCTTCGCGAGGCCGCGAACGGTCATCAGCCGCGGCCCAAACTGCTCTATGTCGTGCCCACGTTTGCGAACCCGAGCGGCGCCACCATGCCCCTTGCGCGGCGGCTTCGTCTGCTCGAACTCGCCGTACAGTTCGGCGTCGTCGTGGTGGAAGACGATCCCTATGGGCGCTTACGCTTTCACGGCAACCCGCAGCCTCAACTCCTAAGTCTGGTTGATCAGGTGCCTGGGGCTCGTGATTGGGTGGTGCATCTGGGCAGCTTTTCCAAGGTGATTGCGCCCGGGCTTCGAACCGGATGGCTGATTGCGGCGCCGGCGATTCGTCGCGCCTGCCTGATCGCCAAGCAGCTTGATGATCTGTCCAATCCCGGCTTCACCCAGATGACCGTGGCCCGCTACCTGGAGGCGGGACGGCTGCGGGCGCACCTGCCCGTCATCCTTGGAGCGTATCGCGAGCGGGCGCAGGCCATGCGGGAGGCGATTGCTGCGCATCTGTCGGCGCGGGTCGAGGTGAATGTCCCGGAGGGCGGCATGTTCATGTGGGGACGGATCCGAAGCGGAGCCAGTGCCCGCGACCTGCTCAAGCACGCCATCGACGAGAAGGTCACGTTCGTGGCGGGCGACATTTATTACGCCGACCAGACCGATCCCGCCACCCTGCGGCTGTCGTTTTCCACGCCCACGCCCGACCAGATCCGAACCGGTGTTGCACGCATCGGTCAGGCGCTGGATCGTCTTGGTCCTGCGTGACCCGAATGAAAATCTTCCACGGCTGGAAGATGGTGGGCGCGGGCGCTGCGCTCCAGGTGCTGCAGGGCGGGTTGATGCAGCAGTCGTACGGCGCCTATGTGGCCATCCTGTCCGACGAGCGCGACTGGAGTAAAACCGAGCTCTCGGGCGGGGCTGCGCTCATGTCGCTTGAAACCGCCATCATCGGGCCGCTCGTTGGGTGGCTGGTTGACCGCTTCGGTGAAGGGCCGGTGATTCGGGCGGGCGTGGTGCTGTTTAGTCTGGGCCTGATCGCGCTCGGCATGGTGGACAGCCTCGCGGCCTTCTATTCGGCGATCGCAGTATGCGCCGTGGGCATGACGCTTTGCGGATACTTTCCGGTCAATGTCGCCATCATTCACTGGTTTGAACGTTATCGGGCGCGGGCGCTTTCAGCGGTGGGATTGGGGGTCGGCTTCGGCGGCGTGCTGGTGCCGCTGGTGGCGGGCGTGATGCAGGCGTTCGGCTGGCGGGTGACGGCGATCGCCTCCGGGGTGCTGGTGCTGCTGGTGGGGCTACCCATCAGTCGTGTGTTTCGCGGTCGGCCGCAGGAACTGGCGGAGCATGTCGACGGTCTTCCCCCCGCGAACGAGGCGTTGGCTGCGCCGGGCGCGCCCGCTTCGGGCGTGCCCACCGCGGGGGCGGTGGCCCTGCCGGCGGGATCCGCTGCGGGTGCCGACGAGCACGCGCTCAGCGCAGCCGAGCAGGCAAAGCGTGGCTTTACGCTCCACGAGGCGATGCGCACCCGTGCCTTCTGGCTGCTTGCGATCGGCCACGGTGCGGCGCTGCTGATCGTGGGGGCCGTCAATGTTCACGCGATCACGCATATGAAAGAAGGGCTCGGTTATTCGGTCAACCTCGCCTCGCTGGTGATCATGCTGATGACCATTGCGCAGATTGGTGGCGTGCTGTTCGGGATCTGGATCGGTGATCGCTTTGTGAAGCGGCGCGTGGCGGCGCTCGCGATGGTGGGGCATTTTCTGGGACTGATCATGCTGACCTACGCTAACGGCTTTGCGATGCTGGTGGCGTTCGCCGTGCTGCATGGCGCCGCCTGGGGTGTGCGCGG
>JAGWXN010000161.1 GCA_018969885.1 Betaproteobacteria bacterium
CGCCGGGCGAGCCCGCCCAGTGCGGCCTCTACCGCATCCAGGTCGTGATGACGGTAGATCTGCTGACCCAGCACGTTATCGAACAGCCAGGCGGCGTCGGGCCAGCGCGCCATGAGTGCTTCCAGCTGCAGCAGCGCGTCCAGCCGGTGCCAGTGCACCAACGTGCCTGCGCGCCCCAGGCGCCGTCCATGGCGCCAGGCAAAGAGCGGGCGTGCCAGCGGGTCGATATCGATTGCTTCGATGGACCGGAACTGTTCGAGGAACCCGGTTGACATCATCCAGCCGGCGGACGCCCCCACCAGCACCAGATGGCGAGACTCGAACTTCAGCGTGTTCAGCCAGCACGCGATCGCCTCCCGCGTCGGGCGCCAGCGTCCGGACGCCCTCAGGGCGCGAACATGCCAGACGGCGCCGCCGGTACGGTTCGGGCCGACCGAGGGCACCGGAAACGGGGGGGCTCGTTCAGCATCGAGGGTAGAGTGTGGAGCGGTCATAAAGCCATTGTAGACAGGCGCGCCGCCGTGGGTTCCCGACCCGCCAACCTGGGCATGGCATCGGTTTCATCGAATCACTGAGGACAATCCGTCCATCCTTCCTATCCCTCCTAACAGGCTGCACCATGATTTCCGTTTTCAAGCGCGCCGTGCTGACCCTGGCGCTCGCCCTGGCCGCATCGTTTTCCCCGGAGTCCGCGATGGCCGTATCCGAACCCGCCTTTACCATCGAGCGTCGCGAAGGCGAATTCGAACTTCGCGACTACCCCGGCTTTATCGTGGCCGAGACCAAGGTGGAAGGCGGCTTTGACGAAGCAAGCCGCGCGGGCTTTCGGCGGGTGGCGGGCTATATCTTCGGCGGCAACAGCGGGCCCGACGGTCAGCCTGTAAAAATCGCCATGACTGCACCGGTCACTGTGGAACCCGCGGGCGGCGACCAATGGCGCCTGCACTTCGTGATGCCCGAGGACCTACGCTCGAGCACGCTACCCAAGCCATCGGATCCGTCGGTCAATCTTCGCGAGGTGCCGCGGCACCGGATGGCGGTGGTGCGCTTCGGCGTCTTCACCACCGAGGCAGCCATCAGCGAGCAGACGCGCAGACTGCGCGAGTGGGTCACCACCCAGGGCCTGCAGGCTGCGGGCGAGGCGCAGATTGCGCGCTACAACGATCCCTTCACCCTGCCCTGGAATCGGCGAAACGAAATCATGATCCCGGTGCGCTGAGCGCGCGCCCTCAGAGACCGCAGCCGGAGCTTGCGCCGAAGTGTGCGTCGGCGCGCTGGGCCTCCGTGCTCTGGTTGCCGGTATAGAACGCCGGAAAGTGCATGGCCACCACTCCCCGGTCAGCGGCGTAGGCGCTGCAGCTTTCCACTTTCAGGGGCTTACCCGACGGATCAAGTTGCGGCGGCTTTGCCAGCCGCACCTCAGCAAGCGTCTGGAAAGCTGCCGTTCCCATTGGGATCAACAGTTCCATGATGTGCGTGCAGGCTGCGCTTCGGCCGAGCTTGCGCTTCACCTCATTACTCCAGCCGGCCGCAATCCGCGTGCCGATCAGACGCTCGAGATTCGTACCGCCCTCGCGGCAGACCGGATAGGGGGTGGAATCGCTCACCGATTCGATTTCGTGCACCACCAGGTCGGTATCCACCGCAATCCGAACCCACATGTCGTGCACCATCTCCCCAACCTTCACATGCCGATTCCCGGCGGGCGGTGAAAACGGCAGATCCTTGCTGTCGCTCACCCGGCCCTCAATCTCATACAACCCATCCTGACGATGGTAGCCACGCATGGTGATCGAGCGCAGATGCACCGGGCGACGACCAATCGAGGCGGGGCGTTCAGGCAAAGGCATGAGAGGAATCCTTGAATTGACAGAGGCCAACGCGCTCAGGCGCGAACAATCCGATTCCTGAGTACACCAATGCGCTCGATTTCGAGTTCGACCACATCGCCGGGTTCGAGAAAGCGATCGATCTCAAGTCCGCATCCGGTTCCGACCGTGCCCGAGGCAATGACTTCGCCCGGGTAGAGCGTTTCCGACTGCGAGATGAAGGCAAGAATGTCGGGAAAGCCATGGTGCATGCCCGAGGAATTTCCGCCGCCACGTCGCTCGCCGTTCACCCTCACCTCCATGGCGAGCGTGTGCGGATCACCGATCTCGTCGGTGGTTACGATCCAGGGCCCCAGCACATTGCCGGTATCGAAGTCTTTGCCCTTCATTGGCCCCATGCCGAGCGGCCGCTCCACCATCTGAACGTCGCGCGCTGAAAAATCATTGAAGATGGTGAAACCGAAAATGTGTGACATCGCCTGGTCGCGGGCAATGTCACAGCCGCGCCGTCCGATCACGCAGGCGAGCTCCAGTTCATAGTCCATCAGTTCGGAGAAAGGCGGCCAGCGTACGTCGGTTTCATGACCGACCACGCTCATGCGGTTGCATTTGTACCAGGTGGGGCGCTGGTACCAGACCGGCGAGACCGGGGCTGAGGGCTTGCCGGTGCGCTTTTCCCAGGTTTTCATGGCGTTTAGCAGATGCGCCTCGAACACCAGGCAATCGCGCATCTGGCGCGGCTCGGGTAACGGCGAGAGAAGCCGAACGCCGGCAAGCGGCTGCGCATGGGCCGCCGGCCAGCGCGCTGCCACCGCGCGCGCTGTATCCAGTGCGGCATCGCCTCCATCAATCAGATCCAGCATCGACTCAAAAGTCGGGCGGGCGAGCGCCAGTGCGGCCGCAGCCCGGGCCAGGTCGAGAATCTGGCCAAGTCGCGTATCGACCACGCCCACCGCACGCGTGCCGTCATCGCGAACAAAGGTGGCGAGCTTCATGGTTGCGACTCAGTCTTCGAAGATCGCAACGGCCCGGGTGAAGCCGGCCGATCCGCCGCGAACTTTCACCGGGAAACAGGAGAGTGTGAATCCGTGCGCGGGCAGCACTTCGAGGTTGTGCATCTTTTCAATGTGGCAGTAGCCGATCTCACGCCCCGCCTTGTGACCTTCCCAGATGACCCGCACGTCTCGGGTTTCGTCGTAGGTCTTGGCCATGTGCTTGAAGTGAGCGTCCCAGGACCAGCAGTCGGTGCCGGTAACGCGCACGCCGCGCGAGGTGAGATAGAGCGTTGCCTCGCGGCCCATTCCGCAGCCCGCCTCGACATAATCGGGATCGCCGAACCGCTTACCGGCTGAGGTGTTGACCACCACGATATCGAAGGGCTTCAGCTCATGGCCAATACGCGCAAGCTCGCGCTCGACATCGGCCGCCTGCACCACGTAGCCGTCGGGGAAGTGTCGGAAGTCGAGCTTGACCCCGCGCCCGAAGAACCACTCAAGCGGAATGACATCGATGGTGGCTGCAGGCTTACCCCGGTCCATGGTGGAGGCGAAATGCCAGGGCGCATCCACATGCGTGCCGTTGTGCGTGTTGACCTTGAGGAACTCAATCGCATATCCCTCGCCATCAATCAGCTCTTCGGGCTTGAGTTCGGCGTAGCGCCGGGCCACCAGCGGTGCGGTTTCCTTATGCGTGCGGTATTCGATGCTGGGCTCGAGCCCGGGCGGGTCGGAGCGTACGTCGTTTTCAATCGGTACCGACAGGTCGACAAAGCGTCGGGCCATCTGGAGGGACTCCTTGCGAGGGGACGGGGGAGTCTAGTCCTGCTCCTTCGTCCACCGCAAGGTCGTGCGGTCCGTTCAGTGCGAAGCGGGCCCGGCTGATCAATACTCGACCGAATGGCCTTTGATGTAGGTCTCGAGGTATTTGATCAGCTCACCCTGCTGCTGCATGATGTCTTTCACCACGTCGCCGATTGACACCATGCCGGTGATGCGACCCGCGTCCGCCACCGGGAGGTGGCGAATGCTGCGGGTCATCATGATCTTCATGCAGTGATCAATGGTGTGCTCGGGCGAGACGGTGAGCGGGTCACGCGTCATGATTTCGGACACCAGCGTGGCGCCGGCGTCTTTGCCAGGAAGCAGCACACGGATCGCACAATCCCCCTGGGACACGATGCCGGTCAGGTGGTCGTTATCGATGATCAGCACAGCACGGATCCGGTGCTCGCGCATCATGGTGAGCGCTTCCAGCACACTCGCGCTGGAGGGCAGGGACAAAATCTGACCCGATTTACGGGCAATACACGACTTGACGGTTGACATGAGAATCCCTGCGCGACCGGACTGATGCACCCATCCAACCACCGCGGAACGTGCTTGCGAGAGTTTCATGGGCATGCAGGCATAGGCCTGACCAGGCTCAAGACTAGCCGAACCAGCCTGGCGCTTGCGACAATCCCGATCAGGCCATTCGACCATCGCGGCGCAAAACCGACGGCTGGCCTCGTATTCGCAGCGCTGGCGCAACACCCCCCGCTCGTGTTAAACACCCGACGAAGACCTGATTGATCAGGCCTCAAGAGGAGATCACCCATGACCACGCGACGACAGGTGCTGGCCGCGGCGGGCGCAGCCGGGCTGGCGGGTGCCAGCCCGCTCACCCGCGCCCAGGCGTTCCCCAGCCGACCGATCCGCTACATCTGCCCGTGGCCCGCGGGCGGCTCCACCGATGCCGTGATGCGCGCGCTGGCGGAAAGCGCGAGCCGGGCCTTGGGTCAGCAGGTGGTGGTCGAGAACAAGCCAGGCGCAGGCGGCACGCTGGGGGCCAACGAGCTGGTCTCGGCGCGTCCGGATGGCTACACGCTTGCGCAGCTGCCGCATGGCGTGTTTCGGCTGCCCCACATGCAGAAAATGGCGTTCAACACGCTCACCGACTTCACCTGGATCGCCTGCCTCACCGGTTACACCTTCGGCATGGTCGTCCCGGCCGCGTCCCCCATCCAAAGCATCGCCGACCTGGTCGCCTGGGCCAAGGCGCGCCCGGGCGAATTCACCTATGGCTCAACCGGCACGGGCACCAGCCCGCACCTGGCCGTTGAGGAATTCGCGCAGCGCGCGGGCATCCAGCTCAACCACGTTCCATTCAAAGGCAACGCCGAGAACATGCAGGCGGTGCTGGGCGGTCATGTGATGGCCGCGAGCGATGCGACCGGCTGGGGCCCTCACGTCGAATCAGGGCGGCTTCGACTGCTCGCCACCTATGGCAGCCGGCGCACCCGGCGCTGGCCCCAGGTGCCCACCCTCGACGAACTGGGCTACAAGACCGTGTCCGATTCGCCGTTTGGCGTCTGCGGCCCGAAAGGCATGGATACCGCGGTGGTCCAGACGATCCACGATGCTTTCCGAAAAACGCTGGACGATCCTTCCGTGCTGGCAAGCTTCGATCGTTATGATCAGACCGTGATCTACAAGAACACCGCAGACTACACACGCTTTGCTCGCGAAACCTTCGAGGCCGAGCGGGCGACCATCGAGCGACTCGGGCTTGCCCGGAAAGGCTGACCGCGATGCCCTCTCCCATGCAACTCGCGCCCACGTCGGGTTCGCGCGTGCTCGTGGCCGGTGGCTGCGGCGGCATCGGCCGTGAACTCGTGAGCGCATTGATTGATGCGGGCATTGGGGTCACGATTTTCGACCTGCCCACCTCGGCCGAGCGCCACCCGCCGCCGGCTGGCGTCTCAGTGATTACGCTTGATGCCTCGCTCGCCGCCGAGGTCGACTCGGCCTTTGCCACCCTCGACGCGTCATGGCCCGAAGGCTTCGATGGCTTCGTGAATCTGGTGGGCTTCGCCGCCGATCGCATCCCCCTCGACCAGCTTCCCATCGCCGAGTGGCAACGCGTGGTCGACGGCAACCTTGGATCAAGCTATCTGCTCAATCGGGCGGCCATACCCAGGCTCAAAAAACGCGGCGGTGGCGCGGTGGTCAATGTGGCCTCCGGGCTTGCCACGCGAGTGATGCCAGGCTTCGGTCCCTATTCAGCCTCCAAGGCCGCGCTGATCGCACTCACCAAGGCGGTGGCGGTCGAAAACGCGCCGGCGATCCGCGCCAACGCGGTGGCGCCTGCGGCTATCGACACTGATTTCCTGGTGGGCGGAACCGGGCGCGAACGCACCGACTCCCACCTGGATCGCGAGAGCTACATGAAGCTGATTCCGCTCCGACGGCTGGGCCTGCCCGCCGACGTGGTGGGGCCGATCCTGTTTTTACTCGGACCGGCCTCAGGCTACATGACAGGACAGACCCTCTACATCAACGGCGGCGCGCTCACCCCCTGAGGGCGAGGCGCCCGCCTCAAACCTGCATGCCGTAGGCTTTCAGGAAATCGCGCGCGGGAACACCCGGTTTTTCGGTGGCAGCCAACTGCGCCCGGATCATCGGCGCAAACACGGCTGTCCAGCGCCGCTGTTCATCGGCCGATAGCGAGATGACTTCCTTGTCGCGGCGAGCAGCGGCCACGGCGTCGTCGCTGTGCTTCTGAATGTTGGCTGCGGCCCTGAGGCTCAAGTCCAGCCCGGTGGTGTCGTCGATGATCTTGCGAAGATCTGCCGGCAGCTTCTGGTAGCGCGCAAGGTTCATGTTGATGGTAAAGGGCGAGCGTCCCACCGGCACATCGATCGTGAAATAGCGACACACTTCGAGGAGCTTGAAATCGATGGCTCCGGCCATCGAGATCAGCGCGCCATCCACCACACCCCGTTCGATCGAGTTGTAGATCTGGCCCGCCGGCATGTCGATCGGCGTGGCACCCAAGGCAATGAGTTGTTCCGACTGCGCCGAAGACGGCGTGCGGATCTTCATGCCTTTCATGTCTTCGAGTCTGCGGACAGCCTTCGAACGCGTCATGACTGCGGCCGCATCACCCGTCCAGATCACCAGCGGCTTGCTGTCCTTCATTTCGCCGTCGGTGAAGAACTTCATGTGCTGCCACATCTTGCGTGTTCCCTCTTCCGAACTGCTCGCCATGCCGGGGAGTTCGGAGAGCGACATCAGTGGAAAGTCAGCGGAGGTGTAGCCGGGCAAGGTGAAGGTGATGTCGGACAGCCCGCGCACCATCTGCTTGTAGAGCTCGGGCGGTTTGCCGCCAAGCTGCATGGAAGGAAACACGCGCAAGTTAAGTCGGCCGCCGCTCTTTTCGGCGATTTCCTTGCCCCAGGGCACCATGATCTGTGCCAGACCATAGTGCGTAGGCGGAACGAACGTAGCGAGTTTGATTTCTTCCTGCTGCGCACGCGAGGTGCCAGGCAAGGTGAGGACCAGCGCTGCAGCGGACGAGGCAGCAGCGAAACGTCGACGATCAGGGTTCACGGGGTCTCCTCCTTAAGAAGCGATCGATGGATGGCGGCCTCGCCCGGTCGGGCTGGCCGCCTTTGTTATGGTCAAAGCCTATCGGATCATGGCGTTTGGAATCATGAGGGCAATATCGGGAAACGCCACGATGAGTGCCACACAGACGATCATCGCACCCCAGAACGGGGTGATGGCACGAAAGATTGCGCCCATGCTGGTGTCGGGCACCAGACCTTTCACCACAAAGACATTCATGCCCACCGGCGGGGAAATCAGGCCCATTTCGAGCAGGATCACCATGATGACGCCGAACCAGATCAGGTCGTAGCCGAGCGCCTTCACGATGGGGATCACGATGGGCAGCGTGAGCACCAGCATCGAAAAACCCTCGAGAAACATGCCGAGCACCAGATAAAGCGCCATGATCAGGAGCAGCACCGCAAAGGGTGCAAGCGATGCGCCC
>JAGWXN010000162.1 GCA_018969885.1 Betaproteobacteria bacterium
GCGGTGTGTCGACGCTGCGCCTGATGGAGCGTGTGCAGCGTGATGCTGCGCACCTCGGCCTTGCTCTGTTCGATATGAGCACGGAGCAGCATCTTTGCCTGATCGGCTTTGCGCTGCAGCACCGCGCGGAGGATGCGCGCGTGTTCCTGGTAGGTGGCGTCAATACGGTCGTCGCGGGTGAAGTCGAGCCGACGCACGATCCGTATCCGGCCCGTCACATCATCGTGAACCCGGGCGATTTCATCGTTGCCCGCCGCCGTCACAAGCGCCGAGTGAAAGCGCTCATCGAGCTCGCCCACCGCGGGTCCGTCACGCAGTCGCTCGCCGGAAGGCAGCAGCCAGGTCTGGCGGAGCGGCGCGAGCAGCTGCTCGGGCTCCTCGGCCTGGACGAGCCGGGTCACAGCATCGAGTTCAAGCAGCACTCTCAGGTCGTAGAGCTGATCGATCCGATCAAAATCGATCGGGCGGACGAACCAGCCTGTTTTCGATTCGACCTCCACCAGCCCCTCATCACGCAGCCGGGTCAGCGCCTCGCGGATGGGCGTGCGGCTCACTCCCATCTGTTCGGCCAGTGCCGCCTCGGACAGTCGCTGGCCGGGGGTGAAGAGAAACTCATGCAGATCGGCCTTGAGCCGGTGATACACCTGTTCCGAAAGCTTGTCGCGCGAGCGCGCAGCCGAATCGGTGGAAGCGAGCTGAATCATTCTGTCGAGGATACCCGGTTCGCGGTCAGCAGGCAGGCGACCGCTCGGCCGCCGATGCTGGTGAGTCGGGGCTTGTCACGGCCACAGCGGTCCTGCCCGTCGGGGCAACGGCCATGAAAACGACAGACCGAGGCAGCCGGGTCCACCGGACTGCGCGCCTCACCCTGCAGACGAATGCGCGGCCCCTGCCCGGGAATCGACGAAATCAGTGCGCGCGTGTAGGGGTGGAGCGGCGAGCGAAACACCTGATCTGATGGCCCGACTTCAACGATTTCGCCGAGATACATGACCGCCACCCGCTCGGTGAGCAACCGCACCACGTTCAGATCATGCGACACGAAGATCATCGACAGGCCCAGCTCTCGACGCAGTCGCTCGAGAAGTTGCAGCACCACCGCCTGCACCGACACATCGAGTGCTGCCGTCGGCTCGTCCAGGATCAGTAGATCGGGCCGCACGGCCAGCGCGCGGGCAATACCCACCCTCGCCTTCTGCCCGCCTGATAACTGATGGGGAAACCGCGCAAGCAACTCGGTCGGTAACCCGACCTGCGCCGCCAGTTCAGCAACGCGCTCACCGAGCGCTGTCCGCCCCAGCGATGAGAGAAGCCGGAGCGGCTCTGCGATCGCCTCCTCCGCGGTAAATCGGGGGTTGAGGCTGTCAGTGGGGTCCTGGAACACCATCTGGATGCGGGCACGCTCGGGGCTGCGCGCAAAACGCGCCGCGGGCAGCGCGCCGATATCGGCGCCGTCAAACACAATGCGACCGTCGGTGGGATCGTGCAGACGCGCAAGCAGACGCGCGAGCGTGGATTTGCCGCAGCCCGACTCCCCGACGAGGCCCACGCTCTCACCGCGGCCGATTGAGAGCGATACATCGTCGACGGCATGAAGCATCGAGCCCCGGCCACCTGCCACTGGAAAATATTTTTTCAGCCGCTCAACACTCAATAGCGGCCCGGACGCGTCGGTCATTCCAGTCTCCCCTCGCGCTCTACCGGATCGGGATACCAACAGGCCACCCGATGTAACGCCTCGCGCGTCTGCGACTCGCCCAGGAGCGGACGGATCCGGCGACACCGCTCATCAGCGCGCTCGCAGCGCTCGGCAAAGCGACAGGCGGGCAGGTCGGTTCGCCGCAGGTCAGGCAGATTGCCCGGTACCGGCGCAAGCGCCGCAATCGAGCCCGCGGGACCCGGGGTAGAGCTGATCAACCGGCGTGTGTAGGGATGGCGCGGCGCGGCAAACAGCGATTCGGTGACCGCATCCTCGACCGCCTGCCCGGCGTGCATCACCACGATGCGATCGCAATAATCGGCGGCGAGCGCGAGATCGTGGGTGATGAAAAGGGTCGCCATCTGCCGTTCGCGTGCGAGCCCGGTGATGAGGTCCATGACTGCGGCCTGGGTCGTGACATCCAGCCCGGTAGTCGGTTCATCGGCAATCAGGAGCGCGGGGCGACAGGCCAGTGCGAGCGCAATCATCACCCGCTGACACATCCCCCCCGAGAGTTCAAACGGGTAAGCATTCAGACGCCGCTCGGGGTCGGGAATCGCCACTTCGCGAAGCGCCTGAATCGCCCCCTCCCGCAGGCCGCGTGACAGATCTGAACCGCGGGCAAGCGCGTGCCGGCGCAGCACATCTTCAATCTGGCGCCCCACCCTTCGAATCGGATTGAGCGCAGTGCGCGGACTCTGAAACACCATTGAAATTTCTCGGCCGCGAAGTTCGGCGAGCATCCGGGGCTCGGCACGCAACAGGTCGATGCCGCCAAAGCTCGCCTCGCCTCCCGTGATCCGCGCGGCGCGATCGCTGATCCCAAGGAGGGCATAACTCAGCACCGACTTACCCGATCCGCTCTCGCCTACCAGTCCGACAATTTCACCTTTCCTGATCTGCAGGTTCACGCCTTCGAGCGCGCGTACCGCTCCGTCTCGGGTGCGGAATTCGAGATTGAGGTCCGAGACATTGAGAAGCGGCGGATTGGGCACGCTGCCCCGCGCCGCTAACGGAGCCGTCATGTGCGCCTCCGGGGATCGAGCAGATCGCGTAGCGCATCACCCAGCAGATTGAAGGTGAACACCGCAAGCATCAGTGCCGCACCGGGAAAAAGACTCACCCACCACTCGCCCGACACGATGTACTGCGCACCTTCGGCCACCAGAATGCCCCACTCAGCCTCGGGCGGGCGCACGCCCAGTCCGATGAAGCTGAGGCCCGCTGCATTGAGAATCGCCCAGCCCATGTTAAGGCTCACCTGAACCGCGGCTGCGGGCAACGCATTGGGCAGGAGGTGCACCACCAGAATACGCAGGTCGCGATTGCCTGATAGCCGTGCCGCTTCAATCCATCCCGCGCTCCGGCGGATATTGGCCTCTGCTCGCGCCACCCGAATATAAAAGGGCAGATTGATCACGGCTGTCGCGAGCACGATATTGCCCACCGTGTTGCCAAGCGCCGCCACAATGCCCATTGCGAGCACAAAGAGCGGAAACGCCATGATGGTGTCCGAGAGCCGCGTGACCAGACGGTCCCACCAGCCGCCGAAATAGCCCGCCGCCAGTCCCAGCGGCAAACCAATCACAAACGACGCGGCCACTGCGGCAAGCGCAATGCCGAGGTCGAGCCGAGTCGCCACCATCACCCGCGACAGCATGTCGCGACCCAACGCATCGGTGCCGAACCAGTGCTGCGCCGAGGGCGGCTGAAGCGCAGCCGCCGCGTTGCTCGCGAGGGGGTCATAGGGTGCGATCGCCGGGCCGGCAATCGCCAGCACCACGAGCAGCGCAAAGAGGAGCGCCGCAAACAGTGTCACCGGATTCTCGGTGAGCACATGGCGCGCATGGGCCGCCAATGAGCGGGGTGCGCTCATGCTTCGACGCTCACACGCGGATCGACCACGAGATAGAGAAGATCAACCAGCAGATTGACGACTACGAACAACACGCCCATCGTCAGCACAAAGCCCTGCACTGGCGCGTAGTCGCTTGCCGTGAGTGCATCGATCGCGTAGCTGCCGATGCCGGGCCAGCCGAACACCTTTTCAACAATCACACTGCCGCCCAGCATGAAGCCAAACACCATGCCGAGGGTGGTGATCACCGGTAGGAGTGCATTACGAAGCGCATAGGCAAACAGCACGGTGAAAGGCGTGAGTCCGGACGCGCGCGCGGTGCGGATGAAGTCGGATCCGAGCACGCCCAGCATCGACGCCCGGGTCATGCGCGCAATGGGCGCAAGCACGAAAATCGCCATGGTGGCCACGGGTAGCGCGAGCTGCTTCATGGCCGCCCACCAGACCGCACCCTCGCGGGCGATCAGCGAATCGATCAGCAGAAAGCCGGTCACCGTGGGGGGTGCGGAAAACATCGGGTCGAGCCGCCCCATCGGCGAGGGCGCCCAGCCAAGCAGGTAGTAAAAGCAGTAGGCAAGGAGCAGCCCGGTAAAGAAAGTGGGAAGCGAGACGCCGGCAGTGGTGATCACCCGGCAAATCTGATCAATCCAGCTGCCCTGCCTGACTGCGGCAAGCACCCCTAAGGGCACCGCGATCGCACAGGCCACCACCAGCGCAACCAGCACAATTTCGAGCGATGCGGGTAGCCTCTGCGCGATTTCGGTGAGCACCGGCTGCCCCGTGGTGAGTGACAGACCGAGCTCGCCGCGCCCCAGATCGCCGAGGTAGCGCAGGAACTGCTCGGCGAGCGAGCGGTCGAGCCCGAGTTGTCGCCGCACCTGCTCGATCGCTTCGGCAGTGGCTGCGCCTCCCGCGAAATAGGCCGCCGGATCCCCCGGCAAGGCACGGGTGAGAATGAAGGTGATCACCACGACACCGAAGAGGCTCGGCACCGCGGCGATCAGGCGCTTTGCGATCAGTCTAAGCATGACGGACAGGGCGGCTGTGAGCGTTCAAGGTAACGCTCAGCCCTTGGATAGCTGCCGGTAATCAGGCTGCAGATGGAACCAGTACATGTAGCCCTGCACATCGCGCCGCATGGCGACATCCATCGTGGGCTGCAGGAGCGGCACCCGCGGCACCTCGTCGTAGGCGATCTGGATCATGTCCTTCACAGCGCCTTCGTAGACCGAGCGCTCGTTTGCGAACTGTGCGGTCGAGATCAGCTTGTCGAGCGCGGGGTTCTTGTAGCTCATGGTGTTGAACACCGCGTCCTGGCTGTGATAGCACCAGAAGAAGAAATATTCCGGGTAATCGAGCCAGCCGCCGAAGCGGTTGACGATCATCGGCATGTCCTTCTTGAGAAGCGCCGCGCGCCAGGTGGCGCCTGGGATCTTGTTGATCTGCGCCTTGATGCCGATCGAGGCAAGCGATTCCTGGATCAGCACCGTCATCGGCTCGCCAATGGTCGCGCCGCCCAGATCGAAACTGATCGTGGTTTCAAAGCCATTGGCATAACCCGCCTCGGCGAGCAGCGCGCGCGCTTTGGCCACATCGGTGGAATAACCCGTGGGTTGCGGCCAGTCGATGCTGGACACCTTAGATGAGCCGCCATAGAGCTTGGCTGCGCGTTTGTAGATGGCGTTGTCGAAGAGCTTGTCGTAGGGCAGCACCCAGGCCACCGCCTGGCGAACTTTGGGGTTGTTGAACGGCGGTTTGGTGACGTTCATCCCAAGATAAAACATTGAATTTTCAATCGGCATCGAGGAGACCTTCACCACCGAGGCGTCCGAGGAAAGCTCGGAAAAATCCTTGGGCGGCAGGTCGTAGGTGATGTCGATATCGCCCTTCACGAGGAGCGCGCGCCGGTTGCCCGCGTTGGGTACATCGCGCTGCACGATACGACGCAGTTTGGGCATCGGGCCACAGACCCAGTTGTCGTTTCGGACATAGATGATTTCCTGACCAGGCTTCCAGGATTCCACCCGGTAGGCGCCGCCGCCCGCCGTGTTGTTGCGTGTCCAGTTAAGACCCCAGGGGTCCTGCGCCGTCACATGCTTCTTGACCAGTTCACTATTGAAGATCGACGGTACCGGCACCGCGAGGTCGGGCATCGAGAGCTTGTCTTTCTGCAGGAACTTCACGCGAAAGGTGAGGTCATCGACCACCTCGAACTGCTCGGGTTTGGAGAGCGAGCCAGCGGCCATCTGAAAGGTGGGAAAGCCACCCACGCTCACCGCGCGGTCAAAGCTCCATTTCACATCTTTGGCGGTGACCGGTGTGCCATCGTGAAAGCGCGCGTTCGCGCGCAGCTTGAAGGTGACCGACATGCCGTCCGGCGCCATCTGCCAGCTTTCTGCGAGCTCGGGCTCAAGCTTGTCGCGGTCATAGACCACTCGCCCATCGGGCAGGGTCTTCCGTCCATAGGTCATCAGCCGGTCGTAGCAGATCCAGCTCACGCCATACGCCGGGCGATTGGCGCCCACAGTATGAATATCGAGCGAATTGGGCCCGAATTCATTGGCCACCACCAGCACATCAGCCGGACGTGACTGAGCGTGTGCGGCAAGCGGAAGCCCGCCGCCTAAGGCCATTGATCCTGCGGCGGTTTGCGAAATAAATTGCCTGCGATCCATGAAGGGCTCCAAGTCGTGTTGAGGAGGAAGGGGTCAGGAAACTCAGGTGGTCAGTGGACGATCGGAGACGGGTGCGGCGGCCGCTTGCGAAGCGCTGAGCGAGGCGAGGTAGCCGCGCCAGCCACCGAAGGTGGAGATGTCCTGCGCGCCATGAAGCCCGGCCGCCTCGCACAGAAACCCATGCACCCGCTCGCCATTTGCAAGTTCAACCGTCCCCAGCCCCAAGGGCGAAGGAATCAACGCAAGAAAACTTCCGACCTCAGTCGCAGGCACATTCCAGACCTCGACCTCCAGCGCGACACCGTTTTCGTCGACGCGGACCATGCCAGGCCGCGCGGGCGTTGCACCGGCCAGCGCATAAAGGCGGTAGCAGGGGGCGGTATGGGTTTTTTCACGAAGTACGGCCCGCCGCTCGGTCAACTGCCCATTGAGCGGCAGGCCCGACATGTGGGCCCCGACCGCCGCGATCGGCATGGTTACCTCGACGGCGGGGCGAGGCAGGAGCGAGGGTTCATCGATCGCACGTTGCGCGAGCGCGGCCTCCCAGTTTCGGGCCCAGTGAGCGAGCGCGGCATCATCATTGGCGCGGGCGATGAAGGTCACGCCAAACGGCAGGCCGGTGGCGCTCAACCCGGCTGGCACCGCTAATGCGCACCAGCCCAGCAGGTTCACGAAATTGGTGAACTGACCCAGTTCCGCGTTGACGCCGATCGGGTCGGCAGCCACCGCAGCGTGACTGGGATGGCGAGGCGCGGTGGGCACCATGAGAATGTCGGCATCGGCCCATAGCGCGTTGAGCGCCTGGCGTGCGCGCTGCAACTGGTACTGCGCCTGAAAGGTTGCCACGGCATCAAACTGGCGGGCCCGCCCAATCACGGCCGCGACGGTGGGATCCATTTTTTCGGGCTGCGATTCGATCAGCGAGCGCACCACCGAATAGCGCTCGGCAACCCAGGGCCCCTCATAGAGCAGTCGCGCCACCTGATAGAGTGGCTCGAGGTCGATCGGGGCCAACGAGTCAGCCAGGGGCGCAATGGTCTCGAGTGCGCGCGACCAACCGGCGCCGTACCCATCGTGCGCAAGCACCAGCCCTTCGGGCACCAGCACCCGCGGCCTACCGCTTACAAACCGCGCCCGCCCCGGGGCAAACGCAGAGTATTCATCGGCCGCATCGGCACCCTCGATCACGGCGAGCACCGCGGCCGCATCGTCCACGGTATGCGCAAATATCGATACGCAATCAAGCGTGCGGCAGGCGGGCAAGACACCCGCCGTGCTGACCCGGCCCGGCGTGGGCTTCAAGCCCACCAGACCATTAAAGCCAGCCGGAATCCGACCTGATCCCGCCGTGTCGGTCCCCAGCGCAAACAGC
>JAGWXN010000163.1 GCA_018969885.1 Betaproteobacteria bacterium
GTCGGCGCCATCAGGGCGATCTTGTAATTGAGCGGCCGCGCGCATCAGGCGGTCAAAGCGGCTCATGCCGCGTGCATGCGTATCGCTGTAGCCCTTGATGGCACGCCGTAGCCGGATGACTTCCACTGCGAAACGGTAGTCATGTGCGAAGGCCTGCTCCACTCGATCGAGCCAGGCCTCGAGGTGCTGCTGTTCGCGCTGGTGTCGAAGACTTGAACGACGCATGAAGCGTAGCGACGCAAGCGCGTGCAGCATGAACTGGCCGGTGATGGTGTGCGAGCGAACGCGGCGGCCTTTCGCGAGGCGGCGCTCTATCCAGGCGCTCAGTCTGGGTGAATGTTCAAGTTTGCGAGCGAGGCTGACGGGCAGGAGCGAGGTGACCTCCTCGAGTCTGGGGTGGAAATACTCCGTTGCCCCTACCACTTCCGAATCATTGGCGCCGACTTCGCGCCGGATCCGTTCAAAGCGCTCGCTTCGCGACTTGAGGTCGGCGACCCGGATGATGTCGTCATAAGCCATGGCTACGGCGATCCAGCGGGCGGCTTCAATCGTGGCCAGATGACCATGGGCTTCGCCACCGCTTGCAGCGGCAGTGCGATGAACCTTCGCGACGCGGTTCAGGTATTCAGTGCCGTAATCAAGGTCTTGGTATTCCAGCACGCGTTGCAAACCGGCCCCCAGCATGGGATGCGCCAAAGCCGGGAACTCGGCCACAATTCGTTCGCGCAGACGCTCGACCTCGGGCGATGCAGCGCGGGCGGGAAGCGGGGCGGGCTCGCCGGGCAGGGGCGTCTGTTCGGTGGCGTTTCGGATGGGCTCGCGAATTGCAGCGCATCCGGCCTGCCAGGCGCGCAGGCTGGGCTCGGCCCCGACTCCAGCCCGGCGAATGGTGTCGCGGAAGGCGTCGTCAGAGAAAGGCAATTCGCCGCTGCCAGCGAGTGCGCCAAAAAGCGCGGCCGAGATGACGCTTCCCTCGCGGCGAGCGAGCTGCTGCATGTCGTCGTGCAGGAAACGCTGGGCATAGCGGGTGCCGGCTTCGAGGACCGCGGCGGTGTCGGCGATGCCGTTACCTGGCACCACTTTTTCAAGGGTGCCGAAGTCGCGATGCGTGGAAGCGATCAGGGTGGTTCGGTCACGACTCACCAGTCCCCGCTGAATGGCACGGCCGGCTTCCATCAGCTCGGCTGCAATCACGATATCGACCTCGCCTGGCACCGGCATGAGCGCGAACACCGGCTGCGTGGCGCGCGCTTCAGCGTGCGCAGCATCCAGGAGCTCGACGTAGTAGATGGTGGCGCCAGTTCGCTGCGCCACACCCGGCACCGAGGTGGACTGCGCGAGGTAGCCGTTGTTTTCGGCCAGGTCGACGATCCAGTCCACCAGTACGCCGCCACCCTGTCCCCCCATCGCCATGATGGCGATGGTGATGGGACGATTCGGCTGGGTGCCTCGGACATTCATCCTGGTCGTGCTCATTGGTTTGCCTCGACCACCAGTGAACGTGCGGCAAGCGAACGATTACGGCGAGCCTGCAGCCAGCCGGTCACGCCCCGACGGACCCGGTCCAGTCCACGTTCAAAAGCGGTGGCGTTTCGGACCCACTCGATTCGGTAGAACGACGGACAGAGCACCGCGGCGTCGGCGACCTCGCCACAATGCCCGCACGCAACGCAGCTGTCGTCGACGGCAGCGACCGGGTCGGGTTTGAGCGGGTCGCCGCTGGGTTTAAGCGACAGCGACGGGCAGCCCGAGACTCGCATGCAGGCGTGATCGCCGCTGCAGACCGAGGCATCGACGCCGAATTTTTCCTTCAACACGCGTTCGCCGCGGGCTGTAGCCTGGGCCTTCTGGGGCCGCTCCCGGCGCTGGCGGTTCAACATGCACTCGCTCTGGGCAATGACCACCTTGGGTCCGCGGAAGTCGGTGGTGAGCGCCTCTTTAAGCGTATCGCGCATGGTGCGCACATCATAGGTGTCAGTGATGGTACGAACCCACTGCACGCCCACGCCCCGCACGGCGGCTTCGATTGGATGATAGGTGCTGCGGTTTGGGTTGTCGGCGCGCGATGACGGGATGTCCTGCCCGCCAGTGGCGGCCGAGTAATTGTTGTCGACGATAACGATTACGCCATCGGACTTGTTGAATACCGCGTTGGCGATACCGCTGGTGAGGCCGTTGTGCCAGAAGCCGCCATCGCCCATGATCGAGATGGCGCGCTTTGAACCTTCAATACCGAAGGCGGCTGCGCTCGATGCGCCCAGCCCGTAGCCCATGGTGGACGCGCCCAGGTGAAACGGTGGCATGGCCGCAAACAGGTGGCAGCCGATGTCACCTGCGATGTGGTGTTCGCCGAGGTCTTGCTGCAGGAGAGTGAGCGCAGAAAAGATCGGGCGCTCGGGGCAGCCGGTACAAAAGCTGGGCGGGCGCGCCGGAACAATGTCGTTCAGTTCAGGTGCGGCGCGGCGCATATTGGCACCTGCGGCTGCGGCAGCGCTGGGTGGGCGTTCGCGCTTGATCGAGATGGGAACAGCGGTGGCCACTGAAGCCGGCCGGTAGCGACTGGCAAATGCTTTCACGCCCGCGCGCAGCTCGGCCACGGTGTATTCGCCTGCCATGGTGAGCAAATCTTTGCCGTGGACGGTTGTGCCGAGCCCCGCGCGGCTCAGGACCGCTCGGATCGCCTGCTCGTGATAGTCGGGCTGACCTTCTTCGACGATCAGCACTGCTTTCTTACCTTCGCAGAAGCGCAGTACTTCGGCATCGATGACAGGATAGGCGACGTTGAGAACGTACATGGGAATGCGCGACTGGCCATAGAGATCGGCTAGCTCTTCGTGCATCAGCGCCCGAAGCGTGTTGTTGTACAGCCCGCCCAGCACGATCACGCCCAGCTCGCTGATGTCGCCGTCGAAGAACTCGTTGAGGTGGTTGTCTTCGATGTACTTGACCGCTGCAGGCCAGCGATCCAGCACCTTCTCGTGCTCATGCATGAATGCGGCGGGCGGCAGAACGATGCGACTGGTATCCCGGCGCGGCGCCTCCAGGGCCTGGCGCAGGTTGAACGCAGGGGGCCGGTTTTCGCGTGTGACAAAACTTCCATGCACGTGACAGGCGCGGATTCGCAGTTCCAGCATCACCGGGGTGTTACTGGCCTCGGACAGCGCGAAGCCGTGGTGCACCGCATTCACGATCGAGGGAAGGTTGGGGCGCGGATCGAGGAGCCAAATCTGCGACTTCATCGCAAAGGCGTGCGTGCGCTCCTGCATGATCGAGGAACCCTCGCCGTAGTCCTCACCAATGATGATGAGCGCGCCCCCAATCACCCCGCCGGAGGCGAGGTTGGCGAGCGCATCCGAGGCCACATTGGTGCCGACCGTTGACTTCCAGGTGACTGCGCCACGAATCGGATAAGTCATGGACGGCGCGAGGGTTGCGGCGGCGCAGGCCTCGCTCGCGCTCGATTCAAAATGGACGCCCAACTGGTCGAGGATGGGACGGGCATCGGCGAGCACATCCATGAGATGCGAAATGGGCGCGCCCTGGTAGCCGGCAACGTAGCCCACCCCGCATTCAAGCAGGGCCTTGGTGACCGCGAGGATCCCCTCACCCCGGAACACTGTGCCAGCGGGGACCAGCAGCTGCTCGACTTCTTTCTTGAATGAACGTTCTGCCATGATGAGTCAACCTGCCTTGACGACCGAACGGGGCGTGCGCCCCGCTGCGAAATCCACCAGACACCCCAACCCTTCACGGGCGATGGCGTCGAAACACTCGTCAGTCCAGCAGAGCGCATGAGGCGTGACGATGACCTGCTCCATTGACAGGAGCGGGTTGGCGGGATCAACCGGCTCCTGTTCAAAGACATCGAGGCCCGCACCCGCGATGCGGCCGGAGCGAAGCGCATCGATCAGGGCGGCTTCGTCGGCCACCGGGCCCCGCGCCACATTGATGAAAAAAGCCTCAGGCTTCATCTGCGCAAAGCGCTCGGCATTCATCAGGTGACGGGTCTGCTCGTTCAGGATGCAGCACGCGACGACAAAATCGGAGCGGGCGAGTAGCTCGTCGAGTGCAACCGGCTCGCCCTGCAGGGCCCGAATAGATTGCGAATCGGCAAACGGATCAGACACCAGCATCTTCCAGCCGAAGGGCGCAGCGAGGGAGAGAATTTCCCGGCCAATGCCGCCCGCGCCAATGATGCCAAGCGTGCGACGGGTGAGGCCAAGACCCATGTGACTGGTGCGTTCATGCCAGCGGCCAGCCCGGGTGAGACGGTCTTTGGTGAACAGGCGCCCGGCGAGCGCGAAGATGAGGGTGAGCGTGGCGACTGCGACGGGCCGGCGAACCGCCACCGGCGTGTTGGTCAACACGATGCCGCGTTCGGCGAGCGCTGCGATGTCGACCGAGTCGTAGCCCACGCCATGGCGCGCCACGATTCGCACGCGGCAGTCACTGCGCGCAACGCTGGCCCGCGTGACACTCGGCGAGTTGACGTACAGGCCGTCGTAGCGGGCCGCCACGTCGGGAGTGATCTCGCTCAAGGTCTCGGGGATGAGCTCCCAGGTGAGGCCCGGTGCGTTGTCCAATAGCTCGAGCGGGCCTCGCCCGAACGAGGGTTCGCCGTCGGCCTTGATAAGGTCGCGGGTTAGTCCGATTCGAAAGCTCATGCGTCAGTGTCCGGTGCGGCCAGCGTAGGCCGTGAGTTCGCTAGTGGCGGCTGCGAGCAGCCCGGTATCGGTGCCGATCGCACGCATGTTGTAGCCCAGGTTGCGCGCACGATCGAGCGAAAAGAACTCGAAGGTCATGGCGCCGACCACGGTTTCGCCGGCGGCGAGGGGAGCCTGGAGCGGGTTGGGTTTCATGGTTTTCCGCTTGAGTCGGTGGGAAATGACGAATAAGCTTCCGGAGGAGTCCCGTTCAAAAGGGATTGGCTCGAGCACGGGCATTCGCACGTCGCCCGGGTTTGGGACACAACTATTCAACCACATCCGACAGGAGACAAGATTATGTTCAACAGAATTTCGGCCGCCGGACGGGGATGGCTCGTTGCTGCATCGCTGGCTGCACTACCGGTGGCGGCTTCAGCCCAGACCGTGCTCAAGTTCGGTTTCGGTCTGCCCACCGAGGCGCACTACGGCGTGGGCGCCGCTTACATGCAGAAGGCGGTTGCCGAGCGCATGGGCGGGCGCTACAAAATCGAACTGTTCCCCAATTTTCAGTTAGGCGGTGAGCGCGAAATGACCGAGGGCGCGCAGCTCGGCACCATCGACCTGGTCACCACCTCCACCGGTCCGGTCGGCAATTTTGTTCCCGACACGCTGATCACCGACATCCCGTTCCTGTTTCGCGACTACGCCCACGCTCGCGGCGTACTCGATGGCCCGATCGGCCAGGCCATTCTCGACAAATGTCCGTCTAAAGGACTGGTCTGCCTTGCCTGGTCGGAAAACGGTTTCCGCCACATGACGAACAACCGCCGCGAGGTGAAGTCGCCGGCCGATGCCAAAGGTCTCAAGATCCGCACCATGGAAAATCAGGTGCACATGACGGCCTTCCGCACCCTGGGCGCGCTGCCCACGCCCATGGCCTTTCCCGAGCTATTCAGCGCACTGCAGCAGGGTACGGTGGATGGCCAGGAGAACCCCATCGGCGTGATCGTCTCGGCCAAGTTCGTCCAGGTACAAAAGCACCTCACGTTGTCCGGGCACCTGTATTCGCCCGCATTGGTGCTGATGTCGCCCGCGGCCTACAACAAGATGTCACCTGACGACCGCAAGCTGATCGTGCAGATTGCACGCGAAGGGGCAGCGGTGTCGCGTCAACGGGTCGAACAGCTTGAGCGTGAGGGCGTTGAGTCGCTGAAGGCCGCAGGGATGCAGGTCCGTGCGCTCAGTCCCGACGAGAAAGCGGCGTTCCAGAACTCGCTCGCCCCTGCCTACGCTGAATACGCGAAGCGCTTCGGTCAGGCCAACATCGACGCTATCCGTAACGCGAAATAAGGGCGACGTTCGCGCGCGGCGCAGTTCGGCGCATCCTTCGGGTTTGCGCCGGTGCTTTATTGGAGAGCTCATCGTGCGGCAGTGGATTCTTGCAGCCGACCGGATGGTCGGTCAGTTCATTCTTGCCCTGGCGTGTATCACGCTTGCCATCGCCGCGCTCTGCGGCGGCTATCAGATCATCGCGCGCTTCGTTCTGGAGGAACCCTCCACCTGGACCGAGGTTCTCACCCGGACGCTTGTCATCTGGAGTGTGTTCCTGGGGCTGAGCGCGGCGCTGCGCGGTGGGGCCTTGTTGTCGGTGGATCTGCTCTACCGGACCGTTGCCCGAACGCGCTACCTGCCGATCCTTCATTTTTCCATCACCGCCGCCACCATGCTGTTTTTGCTGGTCGTGGTCTGGTATGGCTGGGACGTGGTGTACCGGGTGCGTTTTCAGAATCTGGCCGGGCTCGAAATCCCGATTTCGTGGGCCTATGCAGCCATTCCGGTGGGGGCCATGTTCGGTGTTCTGGGGTTACTCGCGAACTACCTGGACCCCAGGCGCGGCGAACTCGAAACCCAGCAGTAATCGTCTGACTCACCAGGAGCGGCGCTCATGGTTCCCGCAGTTTTCACGATTTTTCTCGCGCTACTCGCGCTCAGCGTGCCAGTTGCGGTGGCAATTGGTCTCGCGTCAATCGCAGGCATCCAGTTTTTTTCCAACATGCCGATGCTGGAGTCGGCCCGGCAACTCTTCACCTCGATCGATAAGTTTCCGCTGGTCGCCATTCCCTTCTTCATCCTGTCGGGAAACCTGATGGAGGCGGGCGGTATTTCCGAGCGCCTGGTCAATCTGGCCCGAGCCCTGGTGGGCGGCGTGCAGGGCGGGCTCGCGATGAGTTGCGTGCTCACCTGCATGATCTTCGCCGCCGTGTCGGGGTCCAGCGTGGCCACCACCTTCGCCATTGGCGCGATTCTCATTCCCGCGATGGTGCGCTACGGCTACCCGGTTCAGCGTGCAGCGGCGCTGCAGGCCTCATCGGCTGAGCTCGGCGTGATCATCCCCCCCTCCATCCCGATGATTCTCTATGGGGTGTCAGCCGAGGTGTCGGTGGGCGAGCTATTCATCGCCGGTTTTGGTCCGGGATTTTTGATCGGTGCCGCATTGATTTTGTTTATTTTCGTCTGGTGCAAGGTCACCGGCCATGGCAAGCGTGACGGCGAAGGTCGGCTCGAGATGGCCGTAGCCTTCAAACAGGCAAGTCTCGCGCTTCTCATGCCGGTGGTGGTGCTGGGCGGCATTTATGGCGGCGTGTTCACACCCACTGAGGCGTCAGTCACCGCAGTGTTCTACGCGCTGATTGTTGGCATGTTCGTCTATCGTACGATCAGCTGGCAGGACCTGGTTCGCGCGCTTCAGAAAACGGTGGTGTCCACCACAGTGATCATGCTGATCATCGCGACCGCTGGCTTGTTCGCGTTCCTCATCACGCGCGCGGGTGTACCGGCTGCAGTTGGCAACTGGGTGGCGGCTAATTTTGATGGCCCGATTGCTTATCTGATCGGGGTGAATGCGTTCCTGTTCGTGATTGGCATGTTTATCGAGACGGGC
>JAGWXN010000164.1 GCA_018969885.1 Betaproteobacteria bacterium
CCCGGCCCGTACGATGTGGCACCGCCACCCCCACCCACTGTTTCGTAGTGCACGAAGCGTCTGCCTGAGCGGGGGTCAAGGCCGCCCAGCGTGTAGACGCAGGCCGATCCGTAACTGCCGCCAGGAACCACCTCTGGCCAGGCCTTGGCCAGTGCACCAAACAGAATATCGACCATGCGGTTTGAGGTTTCGGTGTTGGCCGCGACCACCGGTGCCGGGTTGGTGGCATTGACGATGGAGCCGATGGGCGCGGTGATTTTGACGTCGGCATAAACCCCGGCGTTCGGTGCAATGTCGCCTCCCAGGAAACTCAGCACCGTGTAGTAGACGGCCGCGCAGGTGACCGGATAGGGCGCGTTGATGGGGCCCGGCACGCAGGGCGATGAGCCGGTGAAATCGACATGGAGCGACCCAGCCGCCTTGGTGATCCGCACCTTGATGAGCGGTCGGCAATTGGGGTCGATGCCATCGCCATCCAGGCGCTCCTCATGGTCGACCACCGCGTCGGCGAGTTTTGACAAACGATCCTGCACCAGACGCGCGCTGTAAATCTGGGTTTGTGCCATCACTGCTCGAACGACCGCAGCGCCATAGCGCGTGCAGAGCGCCGCAACACGCTCGGTGGCACGCGCATGCCCAGCCTGCGCAGCGCGAAAGTCGCCGAGCCGGTCCTGCGGAATCCGGACGTTAGCGAGGATCAGTTGCAGCAGGTCACTGCGGGTGATGCCTTTCTCCACGATCCGTACCGGCGGAATCCGGAGGCCTTCCTTGATGATGTCATCGCAGACGCTGGAACTACCTGCCGCGATACCGCCAATATCTGGCCAGTGCAGGCGGCTGATCGCAAAGCCCATCAGCGCATGGTCGCCAAACAAAGGCGTGACCAGCGACATATCGGGGAGATGCGTACCGCCTTCATAGGGGTCGTTCAGCAGCACCGCGTCGCCCTCGGACCAGCTTTCAAGCGGAAAGGCTTTGACAGCTGCTGTGCCGCTCAGACCGGCCGCGCCCAGATGCACCGGGATATCGACCCCTTGCGCCACGACATTGCAGCCGGTGTCGAGCAGGGCGCAGGACAGATCGGCCGACAGACTGAGCAGCGGCGAAAACGAGGTTCGCATGATCACCGACTTCATGTCTGCGCAGATCGCATAGAGCGCGTTCTTGATGACTTCGAAGCTGACCGGGTCGGTATCCAGCAGGTTCGGTGCGGAGGCATTCACCGGATGGGCTCCTGTGCGGGGCGCTGGGCGGGCGGTTCAGGCAAGATCGGCCGGATGACGAGGCACCCGTCTGTCCCGCGTTGTGCTGCCATGCCCGCTGGCACCCAGACGGTGGCGCCCGCCTGAACAAACAGGGCGGGACCCTGGGTGTGAAGCGCGCCGCCCTCGGCGGCCTGGTAGACGGCAATGTCGCTCCATGACCCATCCTCGGCGAGGATTCGTCGTGGGTTGCCTGACGAAATCACGGCTGGCGTGTTGGCGGAAAACGGCTGGAACAGGCGCTTTGCCGGCGACGCGAGATCTGCTTCCGCGACCAACCCCAGCCGGACGAGCTGCACAGTGGCATGAGGCAGGTCGATTGAAAATTCGTGCAGGTACTGCTGCCTGAACGCAGCCTCGATCTCAGCGATGACGGGGAGGGGTAACTCGGCATCCCCCAGCGTCACGCGTAGCTCAAATAACTGCCCCAAAAAGCGCAGGTCGGCGTGACGGCGCAGGCGCACGGGCAGGCTCTGGGCCCCTTCCGCATCGAGGAGGCTTTGTGCGCGCGATGTCAGCGCAGTGAATGCCGCCTCGAGTTGCGACGCAGCCAGGGTCGCAAGCGGCGCGAGCAGCGCCTGCGAGAGGTCATGTCGAATATTGCCGAGGGTGGCGCCGATCGCCGAAAACATGCCCGGGTAGGGCGGCACGATGATCTCTGCGACGCCCACCTCGCGGCCGACCAGCGCCGCATGCAGAGGGCCCGCGCCACCGGAGGCCAGCAGTGAAAATCCGCGCGGGTCTAGTCCCTTGCGAACAGTCACCAGTCGTACCATCTCGGTCATGCTGGCCGCTGCGATGTTGATGATTCCGTAGGCGGCGCGCGCGAGACTCCAACCCATGGGCTCGGCCACGTGCCGGGTGATCGCCACCACCGCCTGCTCTCGCGAGAATGAAACGCCAGTGCCCGCAAAGTCTTGTGCAGTCAGGGTGCCGATCACCGCATGGGCGTCGGTCACGGTGGGGCGCTCACCGCCACGGCTGTAGCACGCTGGCCCTGGGTCAGCGCCCGCACTCTGCGGTCCCACCTTCAGCACACGCCCCGCATCGATCCAGGCGAGGCTGCCGCCGCCTGCGCCGATCTCCACCAGGTCAATGACTGCACTGCGGATGGGATAGCCACCGATCGGATGACCGTCGCGGACCGCGTCTGCGCGGAACTCGCCACTGACCTGGAGCTCCCCCCGGCGGATCAGACCTGCCTTGGCGGTGGTGCCGCCCATATCGAAGGTGATCAGATCAGGGCGACCGGTTGCCTGGGCAAAGGTTGCAGCGGCAATCATGCCGGCAGCCGGACCCGACTCGATCAGGTGTACCGGGTATCGACTGGCATTGACGGCAGCGCTCAGGCCGCCATTGGATTTCACGATGAGGAGCCGCGACACGCCCGCGGTGCGGGTGTCAGCGGCCAGCCGGTCCAGATAGCGCGCGACCGCCGGGCCAATGTAAGCGTTCACGACGGTGGTGCTGGTGCGCTCGTACTCGCCCAGTTCGGGGCAGACGTCGCTCGAGATGCTGAGGAAGCAGCCGGGAAAACGCGCGCTCAGATGCTCGAGAAGGGCCTTCTCATGCGCTGGGTTGGCGTAGGCATGGAGCAGGCTGACGGCGATGGCCTCGGGCGCCAGAGTCGCCAACCCCGCGAGCAAATCGTCTGTGACGGCAATAGGTGTCACCACCTTCCCGGTTGCATCCAACCGTTCGTCTACCGGCAGACGGGCGCTTGCCGCCGCCAGCGGTTCGGAGATCCTGACATGAAGATCGTAGAGGGTGGGCCGGTCTTGTCTGCGCAGCTCGATGATGTCGGTGAAGCCCCTGGTTGCGAGTAATGCCAGGCGGGCGCCCTTGCGTTCGAGCAGCGCATTCGTACCCACCGTCGTGCCGTGGCACACGGTGGACTGCGCGAGTGGGACCGTCTGCGCGATGCGCTCGAGCGCGGCAAGTACGGCCTTTGCTGGATCGGCGGGCGTGGACGGGAGCTTGAACGCAGCAACAATCTGACCGTCTTTCGGCGAGAAGACGATCGCGTCGGTGAAGGTGCCACCGACGTCAATCCCGATCAGTGCGCCCGTGGTCATCACAGCCCGTGGTCAGCGGGCGGGCAGGTCGTTTAACGCGTTGAGGAATCGGTCCATATGAACTTTCAGGTTGAGATCGACCCGAAGGTATCGTGATCCCACTCCTTCAATGTGGTTGCCGTTCTTCACGATCACACCGCGCTTCAAGAGTTCCTCGAAGACGATGTCAGAATCCAGCGCCGGATCGAGAATTTCAGCGAGGAAAAAATTGGCGCGGGAATGGGGCACCATGCGGAATCGCGTCATGCTCGCCATCTGCTGTGCGACATAGCCGCGCATCTCCACCACGGTTTTCACCGCGCGCGCAACGTGCGAGTCATCCTGAAGGCCGGCGATGGCCCCCGCAAGCTGCAGCTGGCCCACATTCCAGGTGGGCTTCAGGCGCCGTAGCGGCTCGAGCAGCGCTGCATTGCCCGACATGCCGAACCCCACGCGCAGGCCCGCCAGCCCATAGGCCTTGGAAAAAGTGCGAAGCACCATGAGGTTGGAATAGTGGCGGAGCAGGTGAACGCTACCTTCGGTTTCGCTGTAGTGAATGTAGGCTTCATCGAGCACGACCAGGGTGTCTTCGTGGGCCGCTTCGCAGACGCGGCGCACGTCAGCTTCGGACACCAGCTGACCGCTGGGGTTGTGTGGGCTGGTGAGAAAGGCGATCTTCGGCCGACTGGCCAATGCTTCGAGATAGCGTTCCATCTCCAGGTTGAAGTCTTTTCCCATGGGAACGTAGACCGGCTTTCGGTTCTCCATGGTGGCAAAAATGCGATAGAGCGGAAAGCAGGGTGCATGCATCAGCACCGGCTCGCCCGGGCCGGCATAAGCGCGGATAACCAGCGCGATGACCTCGGTTTCGCCAGAGCCACAGACCACGCCCTCCGGCGTGACCCCATAGCGACGCGCAATGGCCTCGCGTAGCTGACGCGAGGTCCATTCCGGGTAGATCGACATACGGTCCAGCACCTGCTCGACCGCACGGCGGGCTAGCGGCGAGGTGCCATGGGGATTTTCGGCTGAGCCCAGCTTGGAAATTTGATCGGCGGGAATGCCATAGGTGTCGACCAGGTGGTCGGCGGGTAGTCCGGGGACATAGACTTCACCGTCAACCAGGGCGGATACGCTGGGGGAAATCATGAGGGGCTCCAACTGTGCTAGTTCGGATGCGATTCTGTGGCATGAATCGCAAGGGGTCAATCTTAGAGCGATCGTTGCTGAATACATAATTCAAACTCCGAGAGATTGCACAGGCACGAATAAAGCGTAATATGACGCTTATGGCGCCGTCGCGTACTCCCTCTCCGCAACCCCGATCCGTCGATGCGTCGGTGCGTGACTTCCTGGTCGCTGCCGGTCGCCGCCGCCTGGTGGCTGGAACGCCCAAATATCTCGGATTGGTTCAGGCGCTGGAGACCGGTGTCAGGCAAGGGGCCCTGGCGTCCGGGGCGCAGCTTCCGCCGCAGCGCGAGCTCGCCGCCCTGTTCGGCACCACCGTCGCGACGGTCACCAAAGCGGTCGCTGAAGCCGCGCGGCGTGGCATCGTCACGGCGCGCTCCGGAAGCGGCACCTATGTGACCTCGGCACCGGGCGAAGGCACCGCCGACAGGTGGAGCGACCTCTCGCTCAATATTCCGCCCGTGGCAGTGTCCGCGGAGCTGATCTCGGCTTCGTTTCGGCGAATGTCGCAGCCGAGCATGCTTTCCCGTCTCGTCGACTATGCGCCGGTGAGCGGCAGTGCGATGAACCGAAGCGCCGGCGCCACGCTGTTTGGCTTGCGGGGTCTCAGGGCTCCGTCCGATCGGGTGCTGGTCACGCAGGGTGCTCATCATGGGCTCATCGTTGCATTGATGGCGCTGACCCGACCGGGCGACAGCGTGGCCTGCGAGCGACTGAATTACAGCGGCCTGCGGCGCATCGGTGACCTGCTACAACTCAAGCTCGTCGGCATCGACTCAGACGCGGACGGCATGGTGGTGTCGCAGCTTCGATCGCGGCTTCGCGAGGGGCGTATCAAAGCGGTCGTCTGCACGCCGAGTGGCCATAATCCCACGTCGTCGGTGCTGAGCGAGCGCCGCCGGGCCGACCTGGCGAGGCTTGCGCGCGGCGCTTCGGTTCCGATCGTTGAAGACGACATCTATGGACTGCTTGCGGCCGACGGTTTGCCGCCGCTTGCGGCGCTCTGGCCGGAGGGAACCCTTTGCGTCACCAGCCTGTCGAAGTGCGTGGCGCCGGGCTTACGGGTGGGCTACAGCCTCTTGCCGCCAGATCTGGTTTCTCGCGCGCGCGACGCGCAGCTTTCGCTTGGCTGGACGGAATCGTCATTACAGGCCGCGTTGGCCAGCGATCTCATTCAAACAGGGGGGCTGGCTCTCTGCGTGGCGCGTCACCAGGCCGAAGCGCGCAAGCGGGTGATGCTTGCCTACAGCTTGCTTCCCGCCAACAGCATCCACACTGCCTCGGATGCAGCGTCGTATCACCTATGGGTCGGCACGGGGCATTCGAGTGCCGCCGACGTCGGCGTCGAACTCTCCCGTCGCGGCATCCTTGTATCGCCTGCTGCCCATTTTCTGATGGAAGGTTCGGACGCTCCGCATGCCCTTCGAGTCAGCCTCGGCGGCGCGCCCAATGCAGGGGCCCTGGAAGAGCCGCTACGCGAACTTGCGGGTGTGCTGCAGAATCGACCTCGTAGTGCCTATGGGGCTATTGTTTGAGCCGCATCCCGTTGCAAACCCTCTGTCTTTGACCATTAGCCGAGTTACCGTCCATGACATCCCTTTCAACGAATCGCCGCACTCGCGTTGCGCTCCTTGTGCCTTCATCCAATACCGTCATGGAAAATGACCTGCATGCAGGCCTGCCCAAGGATCACTTCACGGTGCACACCGACCGAATGTTCCTGGTGGAAACCACAAGGGCCTGCGAACTCGCCATGATCGAACAGCATGCGCCCGCAGCCGCGAAAGATCTGGGCACCCTCAACCCGGATGTGCTGGTCTTTGGCTGCACTTCGGCGGGATCCTTGTTTGGGCTTGCCTATGACACCCAGGTGTGCAGTTCGTTGGGTGATCTGGCGGGGTGTCCCACAATCGGCGTGGTCTCGTCGGTGTCTGAGGCCCTCCGGCGCAGGAACGCGGCCAAGGTTGCGATCATCACGCCCTATAACGAGGACCTCACGCAGTCGGTGGCTGCCGCCGTGGCAACGCATACCGGCGTGGTGTGCGCGCACGGCATGGGAATTACCGACAACGTTGCGCTTGCTGATCCCACGCCGGAGCAAATCGTTGAGTTCGCGCGTGAGCGCCTGCGAGGTCAGTCCTTTGACTGCCTCTTTGCCTCGTGCACTAATTTTCGCGCCGTCGAAGCCTTGCCGCTTCTCGAGCAGGCATTTGGTGTTCCGGTTGTTACATCTAATTCGAGCGTGCTCGAGGCGATCAAACTGCGCTTCTCCGCGCATTCCGTCAGGTGATGAAGCTAATCGCCGCTTCTGTTGGCGTCCCGGGCCCCCTCAACACCGCGCGGGGACAAGTCTTATCCTCAATCACCAAGCAACCTGTCAGCGAGCGGGTGAGGGTGTCATTTAGCGGCCTGACGGGCGATCAGCAGGCTGATTCTTCCGTGCACGGCGGGGTAAACAAGGCGATCTGCCTGATGCCTTCGGAACACTATCCTCGCTGGTCCGAGTTTCTGAATGGAGCGTCGCTCCCAACCGCGTTCTTTGGCGAAAACCTCACTACCGCAGGCGTATCCGAGCGAAGCCTTTTTATTGGTGATGTTCTCGAGGTGGGTACAACGCGCTTGATGGTTCGATCGCCGAGACTTCCTTGCTACAAGTTTGTCGCGCGGGCGGGTCGTAACGACGCCGCCCGATTCATGCTGAATGAAGCCATGACCGGGTTGTACCTGTCGGTGGAGGAGGAGGGCGAACTGGGTGCGGGCGATGCGATCCGCGTTGTAGCGCCTCATCCTGATCGCGTGTCCATTGCCGATTACGTCGATGCGATGATGCAGAAGCTTCCCAGCGATCGGGTTGAGAAAATTCTTCGCAACGATGCGTTGCCCGATGATCGAAAACAACTGCTGGTTCGGCGGATCGAGGCTCGTTATGACGGTAGCGTGTAGCTGGCATGCCTAAGTGTTCTACCCCTTACTCAGACGGAGGTTCTCGCATGCAGTCTGTCAATCCCACCACCATTCCCGCACCCAATGGCACCTAT
>JAGWXN010000165.1 GCA_018969885.1 Betaproteobacteria bacterium
CGCAATCTCCCGTTTGACCCGGTGCGTGATTTCGCGCCGGTCACCCCGGTGGTCTGGTCGCCTCACCTCATGGTGGTGAGCCCGGCGATCACCGCTGGCTCGGTCGCCGATCTGGTCGCCCTGGCAAAGTCAAAGCCTGGCCGGCTCAACTGCGCGACCGTGGGTGCCGGCAGCGCGCCGCACCTGGCGGGCGCACTGTTTGCCCTGCGCGCGGGCGTTGACTGGGGCTATGTGCAGTACAAAGGGGGCGCGCAGGCGCTCAATGATCTCGCCGCCAGCCAGTCCGACTTGATGTTCAACGGCATGCTCGCCACGCTTCCCTACGTGAAGGGCGGAAAACTCCGAGCCATCGGTCTGTCGAGCGATAAGCGCTGGCCCACCATGCCCGAGTTGCCAACGGTGGCCGAACAGGGGTTTCCCGGTTTCATGACCGGTTCCTGGCAAGGACTGTTGGCTCCCGCGGGCACACCCGAGCCCGTGATCAGTCGACTGAATGCGGAATTTTCCCGCGCGCTCACCGCGCCCGAAGTGGTTGAGCGCCTCACCGCCCAGGGGGCCGAGCCGCGTCCTGGTTCAGCGTCTGCGTTTGGAGAATTCATGCGCAGTGAAACCCAGAAATGGGCGAAGCTGGTCCGTGATGCCGGCATTCGGATTGAGTGAACATCATGAGCCTGATCCGAATGACACCCATTACCGGACCGGCCGCCTGGCGCGGACCGGACTTCGCGGGTGACGAGTCATGGATGTATCGGCTGAGTGCTGCAGACATTGATGCGCTCGATCAGGCGCTGGCGTCGGTTGCGCATAGCGGCCGGCGGTTCCCCGATTTCAGTCGCGAACATTTCCCGATCGGCGCGCTAGGCGCCGCGCTGCCAGCGTTTGCCGAAGCGCTCGAGAACGGCCGCGGATTTCTACTCCTTCGCGGGCTGCCTGTCGCGCGCTACACCGACGAGCAACTGAAGTCGGTGTGCTACGGCATCGGGCTCCACCTTGGACTGCCCGTGCGTCAGAACCCAAGAGGGGATCTGCTGGGTGAGGTCATGAATGTGGGCGACCTCAACAGTAAGCACACGCGCGTCTATGAAACCAACCTCTATCTGCCCTATCACTCCGACCCCTCAGACGTGGTGGGCCTGATGTGCGTGCGGAAAGCCCGGGAGGGCGGCCTTAGCAGTCTGGTGAGCGTGGCAAGCATCTATAACCAGATCCTCCTTCATCACCCGCAGTACCTGGCGCTTTATTACCGCTGCTGGTATTTCGCGCATCTGTGCGAACCCCAGCCCAGCCTCTCGCCCATCTTCAGTTTTCACGACGGGAAGCTGAGCTGTCGCTATCTGCGCCAATATCTCGAACTCGGGCATGAGCTTCGAGGCTATCCGCTGTCGAAGGTGGATATCGAGGCGCTGGATCTGTTTGATCAGGTGATGCACGACCCCGCTATCCGACTCGACATGATGCTCGAGCCTGGCGATCTGCAGTTTGCGAACAACTATGCGGTGCTGCATTCGCGAACCGCATTCCAGGACCACGAGGCACCGGAACTTCGGCGTCGAATGCTTCGTCTGTGGCTCAAGATGCCGAATGCGCGCGTGCTCGCACCGGAGTTCCCAGGCCGAAACGGATTTCCGGCGCCGCTCGCCGCAGCATGATCACGTTTTTATCAGGATCTCGATATGACTGCTGTTCCCAGCCAACCCCGTTACCCTCGCGACCTCCGCGGCTATGGCCGTAATCCCCCACACGCGCGCTGGCCGGGCAACGCCCGTGTGGCCGTGCAGTTCGTGCTGAACTATGAAGAGGGAGGCGAAAATTCCGTTCTTCACGGCGATGCCGGAAGCGAGCAGTTTCTTTCCGAAATGTTCAGCCCGGCCGCCTATCCGGCGCGCCACCTCAGCATGGAGGGCATCTACGAGTACGGCTCACGCGTGGGCGTATGGCGGATCTTGCGCGAGTTCGAGCGACGCGGTCTGCCGCTCACAGTATTTGGCATCAGCATGGCGCTCGAGCGTTGTCCCGAGGTAACTGCAGCGTTTGTCGAACTGGGCCACGAGATCGCCTGTCATGGCTGGCGCTGGATTCACTACCAGAATGTGGACGAAGCGACCGAACGCGAGCACATGCGGATCGGCATGGACATCATCAGCCGACTGACTGGCTCGCGGCCACTTGGCTGGTACACCGGTCGCGACAGCCCCAACACGCGACGACTGGTGGCCGACTACGGTGGTTTCGAATATGACAGCGACTACTATGGCGACGACCTGCCATTCTGGATGCAGGTTCGCCGAAGCGACGGGGCGCTCGCTCCGCACCTGGTCGTACCCTACACGCTGGATGCGAACGACATGCGCTTCGCGCTGCCTCAGGGGTACAGCCACGGCGATGAGTTCTTCGAATATCTTCGGGATGCGTTTGATGTGCACTGGGCTGAGGGCGATGAGCATCCCAGCATGATGAGCATCGGCATTCACTGCCGGCTGCTCGGACGGCCGGGGCGGATGCGCGCGTTGCAGCGTTTTCTTGATCACGTCCAGTCGCATGAGCGGGTATGGGTGACACGCCGGATCGATATTGCGCGGCACTGGAAAGCGACTCATCCGTTTGATCCGGCTTCCGCGTTTGTGTGGGGATGAGCACGATCCGATTTTTTTATCAGTGAGATTCGGCATGTCAACCGTTCTGATCACCGGCGCCAACCGCGGCATCGGCCTTGAGTTTGCCCGCCAGTACGTCGCCGACGGATGGCGTGTGATTGCGGCATGCCGCGAGCCGGCGCGCGCGCAGTCGCTCCTTGATTGCCTGCCGGCCGCTGATGTGGTGCCGCTCGATGTAACTGACACCGCGTCGATTCGTGGGCTCGCCGCGGCACTCGCCGGGCAGTCGATTGATGTCCTGATCGCTAACGCCGGCGTGATGTCAGCGCACCCCAAATGCGACCCGCTGGATATTGCCGATGAGGCCTGGCTCACAGACTTCCGGGTCAATGCGATGGGTGCGCTGCGGGTGGCGGCTGCTTTCGCGCCACATGTGGGGGCCGGAGGCGAGCGAAAGCTGATCGCGATCAGCAGCCTCCTGGGGTCAATCGGCTCAAACGGCATGGGTGGGCATTATTCGTATCGCGCATCCAAGGCTGCACTGAACGCGCTGTGGCGCTCCTTTGCCGTGGATCATCCTGAACTGATCGCGGTCACGCTCAGCCCAGGTCTGCTTCGCACCGACATGACGCGTTATGAATCAGCCTGGGACCAGTTAAACGATCCTGCGCCCCGTGTGGGGTTGCTGCGCGGCGTCATCGCGAGGCTGACCGCGGCCGACAGCGGAACAGCGATGAATTTCAGCGGCGAGAAAATGCCCTGGTAGATGGGCGCGATACCCTTTCACTAGAACGGTCCTGGCACCTGTACCGGCGACTGGAATAAAGAGGAGACCTGTTCATGTCAGAGCGCCTGATTCAACCGTTTCGCCGCAGGATACTTGCCGCTTCATCACTGGCGCTGCTGTCGCCCGCACTGTCGGCCCAAAGCGGGGCCTATCCCAGCAGACCGGTGCGATTCATCGTGCCAATTACCACCGGCGGCAGTAATGACGTGGTGGCACGCGCCATTGCGCAGCGCCTGTCTGAGATGTGGGGGCAGCCCGTGACGGTTGAAAATCGTCCTGGCGCCGGCATGAACCTCGGCACCGAGTTTGTGGCGCGAAGCGCGCCAGACGGCTACACCTGGCTGCTGGGTGCCAACAATATTTTTGTGTTCAACCCGCATGTCGGCAAGACGCCCTTTGATCCGTTCAAGGATTTCACACCCATTACCAACGTCGCCCTGGTGCCCTTTGTGCTGGTAGTCAATCCGTCGCTGCCGGTACGAAACGTGGCTGAACTGATCGACTATGCGAAGCGAAATCCCGCCGCACTCAATTACGGCTCGTCGGGCAATGGCTCGCCGCAGCAGCTGGCCACCGAGCAGCTCAAATTCGCAGCTGGCATCCAGATCCAGCACGTGCCGTATAAAGGTGCGATGGGGGCGATCACCGACCTGATCGGCGGCCGCATCCAGGTGTTCATCGGCGCGGTCAATTCGCTGCTGCCCCATATCCGGGAGGGGCGGCTCCGGCTGCTCGCCGGGGCAGGTGGTAAGCGCTTTGCGGCATTCCCTGATCTTCCGGCCATTGCCGAGACTGTGCCAGGCGTGGCGCTCGACGTGTGGCTGGGCGTGTTCATGCCAGCCGGGGTTCCGGCCGATATCGTCAGCAAAGCGAATACCGATATCGCCAGAGTACTGAACCAGCCCGAGGTCAAGGCGAATCTCGCGGGCCAGGGTATCGAGGTTTCCACCAGCACTCCCGAGGCGCTCGCCGCCACCATTCGCGATGACCACGCCCGCTGGGGCAAGGTCATTCGTGATGCCAATATCAAGGCAGACTGATCCACCATGACACTGAGACGAGAAGAGCCCGTTCCCGCGACTTCGAACGGGCAGCACTGGGGTAGCGATTCAATCGCCGACTGCCTCCGGGCCATGCGTGTGCCGTGGCTTGCGCTTAACCCCGGCGCGAGCTATCGCGGGCTGCATGACAGCCTGGTCAATCATCTGGGTAACGAAGCCCCACAGATGCTTCTCTGCCTGCACGAGGAAGTAGCCGTTGCCATCGCGCACGGTTATGCGAAGGCGAGTGGCCGGATGATGGGTGCTGTGCTGCACTCCAACGTGGGGCTGATGCACGCCACCATGGCGGTGTTCAACGCCTGGTGTGACCGGGTGCCGGTGTTGATGCTCGGTGCAACCGGCCCCTGGGATGCCGCGCGCCGCCGTCCCTGGATCGACTGGATCCACACCGCAAGCGACCAGGGCGCGCTGGTGCGCGACTACACCAAGTGGGACAACCAGCCGGGCTCGATCCCCGCAGCGATCGAAGCGTTGCTCCGCGGGTCGCAGATTGCGCAGACCGCGCCGCGCGGGCCGGTCTACATCAATCTCGATGCGGCGCTTCAGGAGGCGCGGCTCGATTCACCGGTTCCGATTCCAGATCCGATTCGCTATGCCGCGCCCGGTGCGCCGCCACCGGCTCCCGCCGATGTCGAACGCGCGGCGGCGTTGCTTGCCGCGGCCGAGCGGCCCGTCATCCTGCTGGGTCGCGTATCGCGAAGCGACCATGACTGGGCAAACCGTGTCGCGCTGGCCGGGGCTCTTCAGGCCGAGGTGATCACTGATTTGAAGAACGCCGCCGGCTTTCCGACCGCGCATCCGCAGCACGTCGGGCCGCCCGGCGCCTTTCTGAGCTCAGAGGCCAGCGCTGCGCTTCGAGGCGCCGATGTCGTGCTGATGCTCGACTGGGTGGACCCGGGCGGGGCGTTCAAGCAGGCACTGCAGGGTGCGCCGTGCAGCGCCAAGGTCATCAATGTATCGCTTGACATGCATCTGCACCGCGGCTGGAGCATGGATGGCGGAAGCCTCCCACCTGCGGATGTATTCATGCTCTGCGAACCCGATGCGGCTGTGGCGGCACTTTTGTCAGTCTGTCGACCTCGCCCGCCGCGCCAATGGCCAGTCCGTGCGCCGCTGGCGCCCCCGGCGAATGACGATCAGGTGAGCCTGCGTCAACTCGCCGCCGTGCTTCACCAGGTCGCGCGCCCCGAGGAGCTCTGCATCGTACGGCTGCCTCTTGGCTGGAATGGCGGCTATCGCGACTTCATCTCACCCATGGACTACCTGGGTGCGGACGGCGGCGGCGGTCTGGGCGCCGGTCCCGGTAACGCCGTGGGCGTAGCACTTGCCCTGCGCGATGACCAGTCCTCTCGGGTGCCGGTCGCGCTCCTGGGTGACGGTGATTTCCTGATGGGCAGCACCGCAGTCTGGACTGCGGTGCGTTATGGCATTCCGGTGCTGATCGTGGTCTGCAATAACCACTCGTTCTTCAATGACGAACTGCATCAGGAACGCGTTGCGCGCGAGCGCTCTCGACCAGTGGAAAACCGCTGGATCGGCCAGCGCATGACCGAGCCTGAAATCGATCTTGCCAAAATGGCTGAGTCAATGGGGGCGCTTGGCATCGGACCGGTGCGGCGCGCGCAGGACCTTCTGCCGGCACTCCGGGATGGCCTGGCTGCGGTGCGTGCCGGACGGGTTTGCGTGATCGACGCATCGGTGGTGCCCGGCTATGACTCAAACATGAGCGGACAGAACAGCACGCAAGCGGCGATCCATAAACGTTGAAGGATGTCCATCATGAATGCTCCGCATCCTGTACGACCGATTTCTGAACGACTGCCACGCCGCCGTGACCTTTACTACGGCGGTGCCTGGCATGAGCCGCGCGGCGGCTATCTCGATACGGTGAATCCGGCCACGGGTGAGTCGCTGGGCCGCGTGGCGGAGGCGAATGCTGAGGACGTCGATGCCGCAGTGCGCGCGGCGCAGGCGGGCTTTGAGACCTGGCGACGATTAAAACCGCTCGAGCGCGCGGGGCTGTTGCGCAAGGTGGCGGCGGTGCTGCGTGAAAACGCATTCGAACTCGCCATGATTGACGCTGCCAACTGCGGTAACCCGATCAGCGAGATGCAGCGCGATGCGTTGATCGCAGCGGTGCAGATCGAGTACTACGCCGGGCTTGCCACCGAGATCAAGGGCGAAACCCTGCCGATGGGCGAGGGGATCCTCAACTACTCGCTGCGCGAGCCTTACGGTGTGTGCGCACGGATCGTCGCCTACAACCATCCGATCATGTTCACTGCAGGCAAAATGGCGCCTCCGCTGGCCGCCGGCAACGTGGTCATCATGAAGCCGCCCTATCAGGCCCCACTCTCGGCCTACCGCATGATGGAACTGCTGGACGGTATTCTGCCGCCGGGCGTGCTGAATGTGATCAGCGCCGGCACGCCGGGCAGCCAGGCGCTGGTCACGCACCCGATGGTTCCCCGCCTGGCCCTGATCGGCAGCGTCCCCACCGGTCGAGCCATCGCGCGCGCAGCCGCCGACCGGCTGAAGCATGTCACGCTCGAGCTGGGGGGTAAGAACGCCTGCATCATCTATCCCGATGCTGATCTCGACCGAGCCGTGCCGGGCGCGATCAACGGCATGAATTTCACCTGGTGCGGTCAGAGCTGCGGCTCAACGTCCCGACTCTTCGTGCATCGCTCCATCCATGATCACGTGATCCAGGGCATGCTGAAAGCGGTGCGTCACTACCAGCCTGGCATTCCCACCGAGATGTCCACGACCATGGGGGCGATCGTCTCGAAGGCGCAATGGGAAAAGATTTTGGGGTATGTGGAGGCAGCGAAGGCCGAGGGCGCCGATCTCATCTACGGTGGCGGGATCCCCAGCGATCCCAGACTTGCCAATGGCTGGTTTGTCGAGCCGACCGTGTTTACCGGTGTCTCACAGGACATGCGGATTGCCAACGAAGAAGTGTTCGGTCCCATTCTGTCGGTCATCCCCTGGGATGACGAAGATTCGCTCTTTGAGCAGGTGAACCGGGTGGAATATGGACTCACCGCATCTATCTGGAC
>JAGWXN010000166.1 GCA_018969885.1 Betaproteobacteria bacterium
TGACCAAGGAGATGAAACGCCTGGAAGGCGAATCCGATCAGCTGACGGCGAAGCGCGGCGGCGTGATCGTCGTCGAGACCGATGAGCGAGCGGCCGGCCACTTCAACACGCCCGGAATCGGCGGGCTCGAGACCGGCAATGATGTTGAGCAGGGTCGACTTGCCGCTACCCGACTCACCAAGCAATGCAATCCGCTCTCCCGGCTCGGCCCGCAGGGTCAGATCCTGGAGGATGACCCGCTCGCCAAAGCGCTTGTGAAGTGCCTCGAGCAGGACGGCGGGCGGCGCCTCCCGCTCAGCCATTCGGTGATTCTGCGATCCCGCCCACGGTCTGGCTGAATCCGCCGTCGACATAGGTGATTTCTGCGGTGACACCGCCGGCAAGCTCTGAGAGCAGGAAGGCCGCGACGTTACCAACGTCGTCGATGGTGACGTTGCGGCGCAGCGGCGCATGCGATTCGACGAAATCGAGGATCTTTGAAAAGCCCTTGATGCCGCTTGCTGCAAGCGTTTTGATCGGACCGGCTGAAATGCCGTTGACGCGAATGCCCCGCGGGCCGAGGCTTTCGGCCAGATACCGCACCGATGCCTCGAGGCTGGCTTTGGCCAGACCCATGGTGTTGTAATTGGGCACCATGCGTATGGCGCCGAGATAGCTCAGTGTGAGAAGCGCCGCGCGCCGGTTGGCCATGAGCGGTTGGGCTGCGCGCGCGAGCGCGATGAAGCTGTAAGCGGAAATGTCGTGCGCCACGCGAAAGGCCTCGCGACTCGCACCCTCGAGAAAGTCGCCCGCGATGGCCTCGCGCGGTGCAAACGCAATGGCGTGCACCAGGCCGTCTAGCCCGTCCCATTGTTCGCCCAAGGACAAGAACAGTTGTTCGATCTGCGCGTCGTCAGCCACATCACAGGGGAAGATCTTTGTTGACCCGAAGGCCGCCGCCATGTCGGCCACGCGATCACGGAACCGGTCGGTCTGGTAGGTGAAGGCGAGCTCGGCGCCCTGCGCATGGCAGCTGCGGGCGATGCCGTAGGCGATGGATCGATTGGACAACAGACCGGTGATCAGGATGCGCTTGCCGGCAAGAAAACCCATAGTCGAGGTCTCCGCTAGAATCGAATGTTGTTCATTGTCGCACGCGTCATGTTGAAGGCAGTTGTGGTCAGAGCCCTGCAAGCGATCTCTCGTCTCCGGCCCTGCCGGCGACCGGGTGCGCATGCGTTTGCCTGGGTAGCCTTCGCCGCCCTGGCAGCGCTTTGTCACGCGCCACTGCAGGCAGCGCACGGCATTGCCTGGGGCGAAGAGCTCAAATACCCCCCGGGGTTCTCGCATTTCGAGTATGTGAACCCCGCCGCACCCAAGGGCGGCTCGGTCAACCTCGACGGCTATGGCAGCTTTGACAAGCTGAACCCCTTCACGCTGAAGGGGATCGCAGCGGCCGGGATTGGCACGCTGATGTTCGAAACCCTGGCTGAGCCCAGCAAAGATGAACCGTTTTCCATGTATGGGCTCCTGGCCGATGACATCCGTTTTGCCGAAGACGGCCTGTCCATTACCTTTCGACTCAATGCAGCGGCGCGATTTTCCGATGGTTCTCCGGTGACGGCAGAAGACGTACGACACTCCTTTGTCACCCTCACCAGCCGGCAGGCTCATCCGCGCTACCGGCAAAGTTTTGCTGACGTGGCGCGGGTACGCGTGATCGATGCGCGCACGATCCGCTTCGACTTCAAGCGCCGTAACCATGAGCTTCACATGATCATCGGCATCCAGATGCCGGTGTTCTCACGCAATTGGGGCAAGGGCAAAAATTTCACCGATCTGATTGAAGACGAACCGATCGCAAGCGGGCCTTACCGGATCGAACGGATCGAATGGGGGCGGTCCATTGTGTTCAGGCGTAACCCCAACTACTGGGCCAACGACCTGAACGTCCGACGCGGCATGTTCAACTTCGACCGCATCGTCTACAAATACTTCAAGGATGAAACCGCGCGGCTTGAAGGTTTCAAGGCCGGCGAGTTCGACTGGATCTACGAGAATTCAGCGCGTAATTGGGCGCGCGGTCACACCGGCCCGCGTTATGCGAGCGGCGAACTGGTCAAGCGCGAATTTCCGCACTCAAACGCCGCCGGTATGCAGGGCTTTGCCCTGAACGCGCGACGGCCCCAATTCTCCGATGTACGGGTGCGGCGCGCCATCGCGCTCGCGATGGACTTCGAGTGGATGAATCGCCAGGTCTTCTACGGTCAGTATCGGCGTACACCCAGCTTTTTCACCAATACCGACATGGTGGCCACGGGGCAGCCCGACCAGGACGAATTAACCTATCTGGAGCCGCTTAGAAAGCAGCTTGCGCCCGAGGTGTTTGGCGAAGTGCCACTGCCGCCCACCACCGCCGCGCCGTCCTCGCTCAGGGCGAACCTGCGACTCGCGCGCAGCCTTCTGAGCGATGCGGGCTGGCGGGTCGACGATGAGGGCATTCTCCGAAACGCTGCCGGGCAGGCGTTCGGATTCGAATTCCTCACTTACTCCAAGGCCTTCGAGCGCGTGGCTGAATCCTGGGTGCGCAATCTCGCCAAGCTTGGTATCGAAGTGACCATGCGCACCACCGATCCGGCGCTTTATCGCAAGCGTATCGAGGAATATGACTTTGACGCCATCGTGCATGTGTTCAGCGCCAGCCAGACCCCCGGCAACGAGCTGGTGGAGAGTTATACCTCTGGAGCGGCCGCTGAAAAGGGCTCGCAAAACATGCCTGGCATCCGCGACCCGGCGATCGATGCGCTGGTGTCACGCATCCTCGAAAGCCGTTCTCGTCCGGAACTCGCCGCCGGTGCGCGCGCCCTTGACCGCGTACTTCGGCATGGGTACTACATGGTTCCGCATTTCCATGCGCCGGCAAACCGGGTGGCCTTCAGTAAGCGGCTCGGGCATCCGGAAACCATCCCCAAGTACTACTGGTCGCCTACCTGGATGCTGAAGACCTGGTGGGTTCAGCCTGATGCTGCGAGCGCACGGTCGAGGTGAGCACATGATCGGCTATGTCATCAAGCGCCTGCTTCTCATGATTCCCACGCTGATCGGCATCCTGCTGGTGAGCTTTGCCATTATTCAGTTTGTGCCAGGCGGGCCAGTTGAACAGCTGGTGCAGGAACTGCGCGGCGCCTCGCTTGCGGGCGAGGTGTCCACGTCATCGGCTGGGCTCTATCGGGGCGCGCAAGGCGTTGACTCTGAAAGGCTGAAAGAAATCCGCGAGCTGTACGGTTTCGATAAACCCGCTGCACAGCGGTTTTTCGAGATGCTCGAGCGCTACGCGCGTTTCGATCTGGGACACAGCTACTTCCACCACAAAAGCGTCTGGCAGCTCATGATCGAGAAGCTGCCCGTATCGATCAGTCTCGGCCTCTGGAGTTTTCTGCTGGTGTACGCGGTCTCCATCCCGCTGGGCATCGCCAAGGCCGTGCGTAATGGTTCGCGCTTCGATCTCTGGACCAGTACCGCGATTCTGGTGGGCTATGCCATTCCTGGCTTCGTTCTCGGGGTGGCGCTGCTGGTGTTCTTTGGTGGTGGCTCGTTCCTGCAGTGGTTCCCGCTTCGAGGTCTGGTGTCTGACGACTGGTCGCAGCTTTCCGCGGGCGCGAAGGTGCTGGATTATTTCTGGCACCTCGCCATGCCGCTCACCTGCCTGGTGGTGGGTAGTTTCGCAGTCACCACCATGCTGACCAAGAACACCTTTCTTGAAGAAGTTCGGCGCCAGTACGTCATGACCGCGCGGGCCAAGGGGTTGAGCGAGAGCCGGGTGTTTTACCGGCACGTTTTTCGAAATGCCCTCATCCCGTTGGTCACCGCCTTTCCGGCGGCCTTCATCGGCGCGTTCTTTACCGGTTCGCTTCTGATCGAAACCCTGTTTTCACTCGATGGCCTGGGGCTCCTTTCCTATGAAGCGGTGGTCAAGCGTGACTACCCGGTGGTGCTTGGCTCGCTCTATGTGTTTTCGCTTCTTGGGCTGATCACCAAACTGATCACTGACGTGCTCTACACCTGGGTCGATCCGCGGGTGAAGTTCGGAGCGGCTTCATGAGCCCGGGGCGCCGCGCCTGGCTCCGGTTTCGCGCGAACCGGCGGGGCTATGTCAGCCTGTGGATTTTTTCTATCGCGTTCATCCTTTGTCTGGGCGCCGAGTTTCTATCCAACGATGCGCCGATTCTGGTGCGCTACGAAGGCCAGTGGTATGTGCCGCAGTTCAAGGTTTATCCGGAAACCACCTTCGGGGGCGACTTCCGTACCGAAACCGATTACCTCGATCCATTCATTCAGTCGCGCCTGTCGGCGGGCAGCAATTGGGCGTGGTGGCCGCTCAACCCCTACAGTTTCGATACCCTCAACTATTTCGCGCCCAGCCCGAATCCAGCGCCGCCGTCGGCTGCCAACTTTCTTGGCACCGATGATCGCGGTCGCGATGTGCTCGCCCGGCTGATTTACGGCTTTCGGGTGTCGGTGTTGTTCGGCCTGGCGCTCACGGCGATTGGCGTGTTGCTGGGGGTGGCGGCGGGCGCGGTGCAGGGATATTTTGCGGGGCGGGTTGATCTGGCTATCCAGCGTTTCATCGAAATCTGGAGCGCGGTGCCTGAGCTCTATCTGCTGCTGATCCTCGCCTCGCTCTTCCAGCCCAGCATCTGGATACTGCTGGTGATCCTTTCGCTCTTCGGCTGGATGGGGCTGTCCGATTATGTGCGCGCGGAATTCCTTCGGAACCGGGCGCTCGACTACGTGACCGCTGCCCGCGCATTGGGGCTTTCCGATGCGCAGATCATCTGGCGCCATGTGCTGCCCAATTCGCTCACGCCAGTGATCGCGTTTCTGCCGTTTCGCATGAGCGCAGCCATCGTGGCCCTGACCAGTCTGGATTTTCTCGGGCTGGGCGTGCCGTCGTCCACGCCCAGTCTGGGCGAGCTGCTCGCTCAGGGAAAAACCAATCTCGACGCATGGTGGATTTCCCTGGGCACCTTCGGGGTGCTGGTGTTCACGCTGATGCTGCTGATCTTCATCGGCGAGGCGCTCCGCGATGCGCTGGACACGAGGAAGGGCTGACATGGAACCGATGCCGGCATCCGGGGTTCCCTTGCATGAGCCCGCTCGTCCCACCGCGAAAGCGCCGCTGCTGAGCGTCGAATCGCTGTCGATTCGCTTCGCCACGGCGAGCGGCTCGGTGCAGGTGGTGCACGAAGCATCGTTTTCAGTCGGACACGGGGAACGACTCGCGCTGGTCGGCGAGTCGGGCTCAGGCAAGACCATCACCGCGTTGTCGGTATTACGGCTCAACCCCGATGCGCACTACACCGGACGCATCATGTTCGATGGCCGCGACCTGCTCGCCGCCGATATGTCCGATGTTCGCCGGATCAGGGGCCGAGATATCGCAGTGGTGTTTCAAGAGCCCATGAGCGCGCTCAACCCACTGTTTACAGCGGGCGACCAGATCGCCGAATTGCTCGAACGTCATGAGGGGTTGAGCCGAGGCCAGGCTCTGCGCGAGGCGCAGGCCCTCCTCGCGCGAACACAAATCAGCGACCCCGCCCGCTGCGCGGCGGCGTATCCGCATGAGCTTTCGGGCGGGCAGCGACAACGGGTCCTGATCGCCATGGCGCTTGCCTGTCGGCCGCGGCTCCTGATTGCTGACGAACCGACCACCGCGCTCGATGTCACCATCCAGCGCCAGATCATTGCCCTGCTCGATTCGCTGCAACAGGAGTTCGGCATGTCGGTGCTCCTGATCACGCACGACCTGCCGCTGGTTCGACAATTTGCCGACCGGATTGCGGTGATGCAGGGCGGACGCCTGGTCGAGTTCGGCCATACCGCTGAGGTGTTCGCACAGCCCGCCCACGCCTACACGCGACGTCTGATTGATAGCCGGCCGCGCCGCCTGGTTGACCCCGCGCCTGCGGATGCGCCTGTGGTGCTGGAAGCCAAGGGACTCGAGTGCAGTTTTTCCATTCGCCGGGGCTGGTTTGGTCGCGACCGGCTGGTGGCGGTGCAGCCGCTCGATCTGCAGTTGCGTGAGGGTGAGACCCTGGGAATTGTTGGTGAGTCTGGTTCGGGCAAGACCACGCTAGGCATGAGCCTCCTTCGTCTTTCTCAGGCCCAGATCTCGGGTCGGATCGATTTTCGCGGGCACCACCTGAATTCGCTCAATCGCGGTGGCCTACGCCCCCTGCGGCGGGCTATGCAGGTGGTATTCCAGGACCCCTATAACGCGTTGTCTCCGCGGTTGACGGTGGGCGCCATCATCGGCGAGGGCCTGTCGCTGCACCAGCCCGAGATGTCGGCAGCCGACCGCGAGCGCACGATTGGCGAGATCCTTCATGAAGTGGGGCTGTCGGCCGATATGGTGGAGCGCTATCCGCACGAGTTCTCAGGCGGGCAGCGGCAGCGAATCGCCATCGCCAGGGCGGCTGTGCTCAATCCTGCGCTCATGCTGCTCGATGAACCCACCTCGGCACTCGATGTATCGGTGCAGCAGCAGGTACTCGAGCTCCTGGTGACGCTCCAGAAACGCTATCGGATGAGCTATCTGTTCATCACCCATGATCTGGCGGTGATTCGTGCGCTCGCACACCGCGTGATCGTGATGCGCGCCGGACAGGTGGTGGAGGCGGGCGATATCGAGTCGGTGTTTGGCGCACCGCGCCACGATTACACGCGCGAGCTGCTTGCGGCTGCCTGGTCGCACTGAGCCTGCAGCGCGGAAGTCGCCGGGCGGCGACGATGGTTCAGATGCTGCGATCGATCGGTCTGGCCGAATTGGCTGGCGTAGGCGGTGGCGCGGTCGTTGACGCACGGCGCGGCTCGGCGGAGTCGGAGCCAGCCTGTGTGGCGGGCTTAGCCGGCGCCGCCGATGTAGCGGCGGGTTGAGAGGGTGTCGCGGCAGCCGCACCCGGTGCAGGTTTATCGGCGGCCGGTTTCGTCGAAGCCGTGGCCGCCGACGGCTTCTCAGGCGCTGTTTTGGCTGCGGCCTGCGGGGCTGACGCGGGCTTGGCGGGCGGTGTCGGCACCTGAGGCTGCGCCGATGGCGCGGCGGGAGAGGTCGCTTGCGTCGCCTGTGCTGGCTTGCCTGCCGCCTGAGCGGCAGCGGCGGGCTTGGCGGTTGCCTGCGTGACCGGAGCTCCGGTGGGGGCGGGTTGCGCGGTGGTGGGCTTCGGCGCTACGGTCGTTGCGGGGGCCTGTACGGCGGCGACGGGTTTGGCCGGCGCGGCCGGTGAGGCGGCCTGTGCCGCGACAGCGGGTTTGGCCGGTACGGCCGGCGAGGGGACTTGTGCCGCGGCGGCGGGTTTGGCGGGTGGTGCTGCCGAGGGCACTTGTGGCGCAGCAGCAGCGGGGGCTTGCGGTGTGGCCGATTGCGCTGCGGGCGCTGGCATTGCGGCAACCGTC
>JAGWXN010000003.1 GCA_018969885.1 Betaproteobacteria bacterium
AAGTCCTCGCTCATCAAAGCCTGCCTTAATCAGTACGCCAAGCAGGGCCTGCGGCTGATCGAAGTCGACAAAAGTGATCTTGCCGACCTCTATGACATTGTTGAACTGGTGGCCGATCGCCCTGAGCGCTTCGTTGTGTTCTGCGATGACCTGTCGTTTGAGGAAGGCGAGCCCGGATACAAGGCGCTCAAATCGGCGCTGGACGGATCGGTGGCGGCGCAGTCAGACAATGTGCTGATCTATGCCACCTCCAATCGCCGGCATCTTATGCCGGAAAAAATGAGCGAGAACCTCACGGCGAAACACCAGGAAGACGGCGAAATTCATCCTGGTGAAACAGTCGAGGAAAAAATCTCACTCTCCGAGCGCTTCGGGCTGTGGGTGTCGTTCTACCCGTTCCGCCAGGAGGAATACCTCGAGGTGGTCGCGCACTGGCTTCATCACTTCGGCTGCTCAGCAGCCGACATCGAAGACGCTCGCGGCGATGCGCTTCGTTTCGCGCTTGAGCGTGGTTCGCGCTCCGGTCGGGTCGCCTGGCAGTTTGCGCGCGACTGGGCCGGCCAGGCGCGCCTGAAGCCAGCGCGGGCCGGCCGCCGCCGCTAGACCCGGGCAGCGCACCGTGTCGACGTCCGCGCCCGCCCGCACCCAGGCTGCCACTGAGGGGGCGGCGTCGACCACGCCCGTCGACTCACGCGCCCCGGTCGAGGTGGCGGTAGGCGTCCTGCGTCGCGCGGATGGTGCGCTCCTCTTCGCCCAACGCCCCGAGGGCAAGCCCTACGCGGGGTGGTGGGAGTTCCCCGGCGGTAAGGTTGAGGCGGGTGAAAGCGTGGTCGAGGCGCTGACCCGCGAACTGCAGGAGGAACTCGGCATCCTGATCGACGATGGCGAGCCGCTCGAAGTGGTCGAGTTCTCCTATCCGCACGCCCGGGTGCGTCTTCATTTTCTGGTGGTGAGCCGCTGGCGTGGCGAGCCCAGCTCGCGCGAGGGTCAGGCGTTTAGCTGGCAGCAACCGGCGGCGGTGGCGGTGGGTCCGCTGCTTCCCGCGTCGGTACCGGTGATCGAAAGGCTCGCTGCGGGCGCAGCCTAGTGCATGCTCTTGGACGAGGGGTGAGGCTCTGGGCTCGCCTCGGCCGGGTCGGTGGGATCGAGCGGGGCGCCTGCGATCCGGTACTGCTCGCTTGCCCAGGCGCCCAGATCGATGCGCTTACAGCGTTCAGAGCAGAACGGACGCCAACGGTTGGTTGGGCTGTACTCGGTCTTGCGGGCGCAGGCCGGGCAGTCAACGAGCAGCGCGCGGGACGGACCAGACACGGCCATCTGCGATCAGAGGTTGCAGAGCGCCAGCTCGAAATCGACATCGCCCTCGAACGCACGGGGCCGCTGGTCACCGGTTTGCGAAGTGAAGCGGATCCAGAGCAGATAGCGGTTGGCGCTGATTTCGGGGATGGCGCCCAACGTGGGATCGAGCCTGACCTGCACCATCTGATAAATACGCCCGCCTAGCGGCTGCTGGTAGCTTGCCTGCTGAGAAGAGACGCGCACCCAGGTGCCGCTGCGCCGTAGGAGGCCGAGCACCACGGTGAGCGCCACCTGAAGCGGCTGGAGCGGCGCCGCCCACCGGATGATGTCTTCGCGGCGAGCCTCCGCCGGCCGGTTTTGCCAGGCGTAGTAAGAGGGAAGGTCAAACTCGCAGGCGCCCCCCGCAATACCCGTTCGGCTGCGGATGCTCATCAGCCATTCGTTGTCGCGCAGGTTTTGTCCGGTGCGCCCGCTCAGGCGGGTGAGCCCGCCCACGGCGTCCTCGATGCGAGCGAGCGTGGCCTCAAGCGCGTCAACCGACACGGAGGGATTGCCGCGGAATGAACTGATGGTCTGGCGCTGCCGTTCGAACTCCTGCAGAAGGTCTGAACGCAGATCGCCCCGCGCTGTCACTTCCAGGATTTCGAACAGCGTGAGAAGCGCAACGTGGTGATCATGAGCGTCATCGCGCAGCGAAAAAATCTCGAAGCGCTCGAACAGGTCTTCCAGGCGCAACAAGGCGCGTATCCGCTCGTTGAGGGGATACTCGTATTGCAGCAGAGGGCGATGCGGAACCACGCGCGTCTGCCGGCCGCTTGCCACGACTGAAATGCCTGCCTGGGCGCTCATCTGCCGATTCTGGCCCAAAGGCCATGGGAATTCAAACGAAAAATGGGGTAGGGGCTCTCAGGCGGGCCGCTTACGGTGTAACGGCAGTCACCGCCGCCTGCGAGGCGAGGGCCTGATAGATCGCATGCAGGGCATCAACCTGCGGCCCCAGGGCGGCTGGCTCGCCGCTGTTGTCGATCCGGTCGTCGGCGACGGCGAGCCGCGCTTCGCGGGTGGCTTGCGCGGCAAGAATGGCGAGGACCTGTTCGCGTGGCAGGTGGCTGCGCCGCATCACGCGTTCAATTTGAACCTCGACCGGGCAGTCAACCACGAGCAGGCGGTGCGCCCGCTCGCGCCAGGCGCCCGATTCCACCAGAAGCGGCACCACCAGCACCACGTAGCAGCCAGTGGCAGCGTCGATCTCGCGCTGTGACTGCTCGCGGATCATGGGATGAAGAATGGCCTCCAGGCGCTTGCGTGCCGCGGGATCTGAGAACGCGCGCGCGCGCATGGCGGCGCGATCAAGCCGTCCATCTTCGGCGATCACCTCGGGGCCAAAGGTCGCGCTGATTGCGGGCATGGCCGCGCCCGCCGGCCCGGTGAGTGCGTGGGCGATCAGATCGGTGTCCACCAGCGTGGCGCCCAGGGCGGCAAAGCGATCAGCCACCGTTGATTTGCCGCTGCCGATGCCGCCGGTCAGGCCGATGATGAATCGAGAGGGAGGAAGGGTCATGGGAACAGGAAGGGCAGAGCGTTCGGGTCAGCTGCCGACCAGCCAGTCGGTCAGGGCGGGGTGGGTAAAGAGGGCGATCAGGCCTGCGGCGGCAAGCCATGGCCCGAAGGCAATCGGGGCCAGGGGTTCGCGCAGGCGCGTGAGCCCGCCAAGGATGGCAAAGCCCGCGCCTGCCGCGCAAGCGAGAAGCAGCACCGCCGGCAGGGGCTGCCAGCCCAGCCAGGCGCCGATCGCAGCGAGCAGCTTGAAGTCGCCATAGCCCATGCCTTCCCGGCCGGTAACCAGCCGGAATCCATGGTGGATTGACCATAGGCAAAGGTAGCCCGCCATGGCGCCCAACACGGCCTGCTCGATGGGCACCCACACGCCCGTGAGGTTGATGGCGAGCCCGGTCCAGACGAGCGGCAGCGTGATGGCATCGGGCAGCAGCTGGGTATCGACATCGATCAGTGCCGCGGCAAGCAGCGCTGCAACAAGCAGCATGGCGCTCGCGGCCGCTGCGCTCGGGCCGAACCGGGCCACGCAGAGCGCGAAGAGTGCAGCGGTCACAAGCTCAACCAGCGGGTAGCGAATGCTGATTGCTGTGCTGCAGGCCGCGCACCGGCCGCGGAGCGCCAGCCAGCTCGCAACCGGGATCAGATCGCGAAGCCTCAGGGTCTTTGCGCACGCCGGGCAATGCGAGCGCGGCTGAATCAGGTCAAAGCGTGCGGTGGCGGCGATGGCTTCGCCGCGGAGGTCGGCCGCGTCTTGCTGCCATTGCCGCTCGAGCATTCTTGGCAGGCGATAAATCACCACGTTAAGGAAACTGCCGATCAGCAGGCCCGCCACACCGGCCGCCCCCATGGCCCACTGAGCGTCGGTGGCCGACATCAGGCGCTCGCCGCGATGTCGTCGGCCTGCTCGCGCCCAGACGATGGGTTGGCGGGCATCAGACGGAGCCGCGCGCGTCGCACCATCCGGTCTTCGACGTGCTGGATTTCGACCACGATAGGACCAAAGCGAAGCCCAACACTCGACTCCGGAAGATCTTGTAGCGCTTCGAGGATCAGCCCATTGAGGGTACGTGGACCGTCGAGTGGAAAGCGGGTGCCGAGCCGACGGTTCAGTTCACGCAGGCTCACCGATCCGTCAACCTCAATCTCGCCAGCGCTGTCCCAGTGCAGATCGGAGTCCGAGCCACCCGGCGTGGTGGTGGTGAATTCGCCAATGATTTCCTCGATGATGTCTTCCAGGGTGACCAGCCCCAGGACCTCGCCGTATTCGTCGACCACCAATCCGATTCGCTGCCGGCTTTCCTGGAAGAACTGCAGCTGCGAAAACACAGCGGTTCCGCTCGGAATGAAGTAAGGCTCGATCAGCAACTCACGCAGATCGGCGGTATCGAAGCTGTCGCGCTGCAACAGGGAGAGGGCGCGTCGCACATGGAGCATGCCCACCACGCGATTGATCTCGCCCTCGAACACTGGAAGCTTGTTGTGATAGCAGGTGGCAAGCTGCTCGCGAAGGCCAGCCTCGCCAGTTGCGAGGTCGAGTGCCTCGATGCGACTGCGCGGGATCATCACGTCATCGACCGTGATCCGCTCGAGGTCGAAGAGGTTGAGCAGAATCGAGCGGTGTTTGGCCGGAAAGAAATGGCCTGACTCAAGCACGATGGTGCGCATTTCATCGAGCGACAACCGGGTCTGCTGCGGCTCGCGCGGATCAATGCCCACGACCGCGAGCAAGCGCCCCACAATCAGGTTCACTCCCCAGACCGCGGGCGCAAACAAGGTCATCAGCATGCGCAGCGGGTAGGCCGCCGGTAGCGCAACGCGCTCGGGCCAGGTGGCCCCGATCACCTTCGGGGTGATTTCGGCAAAGATGATGAGCACCAGCGCCACCAATGCGGTGGCCGCCAGCAGCACGGTATCGTTGTGTCCGAAGGCGCGAATGGCAAGCGACGTGACGATCGCAGTGACCGCGGTGTTGACCAGGTTGTTGCCCAGCAAAATGGTGCCAAGCAGACGGTCGGTCTGGCTGAGAAGCGACGAGGCGAGACGCGCGCTTCGGCGCCCCTGTCGCACCAGATGCCCGAGCCGGAACCGGTTCAACGCCATCATGCTGGTCTCTGCGATGGAAAAAAAACCAGAGATCAGCACCAACACGACGAGCGCGATCAGAGAGACCCAGAGCGGAATAGCATCCAAGCGGAGTGGTAGAGAGTTGAAACCGGCTTAGCCTACCGTAAACAGCTGCCTGCCGCATCGTGAGCCCTAAGGCGCCTGGTTGATACACTGCCGTCCGTCAAGTCATTGGAGCCCGCTCATGTCGTCCAACGATTCTGCCCGCCCACCCCGTCTTCGTTCTCGCGCATGGTTCGATAATCCCGACAATCCGGGCATGACCGCGCTCTATCTCGAGCGCTACATGAACTTTGGCCTCACGCTGGATGAGTTGCGCACCAGTGGCAAGCCCATCATCGGCATCGCGCAGACGGGCAGTGACCTCTCGCCCTGTAACCGCCACCATGTCGAGCTCGCCTCGCGGGTGCGCGACGGCATTCGCGATGCCGGCGGCATTCCGATCGAGTTTCCCGTGCACCCGATTCAGGAAACCGGCAAGCGCCCCACCGCAGCGCTTGATCGCAATCTCGCCTATCTGACCCTGGTTGAGGTGCTACACGGCTACCCGATGGACGGTGTGGTGCTCACTACGGGCTGCGACAAGACCACACCGGCCATGCTGATGGGCGCGGCGACCGTGGATCTGCCCGCGATCGTGCTATCGGGCGGGCCGATGCTCAATGGCTACTATGGCGGCGGGCTCGCCGGCTCCGGCACCATCGTCTGGTATGCGCGCCAGGAACTCGCGGCCGGCAGGATCAACTACGACAAATTTCTCGAGATGGTGGCCTCGGGCGCGCCGTCGGCGGGCCACTGCAACACCATGGGCACGGCGCTATCGATGAATTCGCTTGCCGAGGCGCTGGGCATGTCGCTTCCGGGTTGCGCAGCCATCCCCGCGCCGTATCGCGAACGCGCGCAGATGGCTTATCAGACCGGACGCCGCATCGTAGCGATGGTGGCAGAAGACCTGCGGCCGTCGAAAATCATGACGCGCGCTGCGTTTGACAATGCGATTGTTGCAGCGAGTGCGCTGGGCGCATCGACCAACTGCCCGCCGCATGTCACCGCCATTGCCCGCCACATGGGGGTGCCGCTTGAGATCACCGACTGGGACCGGATCGGCTATGACATTCCGCTCCTCGTAAACTGTATGCCAGCGGGTGAGTACCTGGGCGAGGAGTTTCATCGCGCAGGCGGCGTGCCCGCCGTCATGCATGAGCTTCTGGGCGCGGGCAAACTGCGCGCCGAGGCGCTCACCGTGTCGGGGCGCACCATTGGCGAGGTTTACGCTCAAACGGTGGCGAGCGACCGTCGGGTGATCCGGTCTTATGCGGAACCCATGCTGGGCCAGTCGGGCTTTGCGGTGCTGTCGGGCAACCTGTTCGACTCAGCCGTCATGAAGACCTCGGTGATCTCGCCCGAGTTCCGCAGTCGCTATCTCGAGAACCCGGCCGACCCCCAGGCCTTTGAGGGGCGTGCGATCGTCTTTGAGGGGCCCGAGGACTACCACGAGCGCATCAACGATCCGTTGCTTGCGATCGATGCCGACTGCATCCTGTTCATTCGCGGGACCGGGCCAGTCGGATACCCGGGGGCGGCGGAAGTGGTGAACATGCTGCCGCCCGACGCACTGGTTCGACAGGGCATTACGCTTCTCCCCTGCGTGGGCGATGGCAGGCAGTCGGGCACTTCGGCGAGTCCTTCTATCCTGAATGCGTCGCCCGAATCGGCAGTGGGGGGGGGCCTTGCGCTCCTTCAGACTGGCGACCGGGTACGAATCGATCTTGGCCGCCGGCGCGCCGACATCTTGGTGAGCGAGGAGGAGTACGAGCGCCGCCGGGCTGCCTGGACACCTAGTTATCCGGCGAGCCAGACGCCCTGGCAGGAACTGCAGCGTCGCCATGTCACGCAGCTCTCTGATGGCGCCTGCCTGGACTTTGCGGTGAACTATCAGCGGATTGCCGTCACCCGCGGCTTGCCGCGTGATAACCACTGACCCGAGACGCGCTTGGGCGTCAGCGTGACGGGCCGCGATACGGCTCGATGCGCGTGGCATCGAGCACGTAGCCGCTCACGCCCATGCGGGTGTCGCTCCGCCCAACCTTGAGCGTGCCAACGACCCAGACCGCGTCCATGGTCTGCAGGGTCTGACGCCGTGCCGACAGCACCTGAATAATCTGATTGGCGGGCGGGGGCGGGGTGTGGATGCATGCGCCCATGTAGGGCACCAGCAGAAACTCTCGAATATCGCCGCCCAGCATATCGAGCGGCACCACATAGCCTGGGATCCGGATCCGCAGGCCTTCGAGCTCGCCGCGCGTAGGCGCCTGATCCCATTGCTCGCGGATTTCTCGCATCAGCGCTTCACTACGCGGATCGCCATCGCTGATGGCTTCAAGCCCCCGTCCTTCGAGAAGCTTGAGCGGGTCCCAATCTTCCGGCATGAGGTCGTCCCAGCCGATTTCACGTACGCCCCCCCCGATCAGGCGACCCGGAAGCTTGATCGGCTCAGCGGGCCGGGAAGTGGACCCGCTGCGGGCTGCCGGTGGCTGCGAGGCGGGCGCGCCGCCCGGCTGTGCGAGGCCCTCGTCCGGGGCAAGCACCAGGCAGCTGGCCGTCATGAGCAGGCATAAAACACGCAGCAGTCGGTGAGGGGTCATGGTCGGGGGCAGGTTGGACAATCAGGATCGCGGGGACAGCCCATCGGCAAGCGACAACCGCCACGCACGCAAAGCGGGCAACAGACTTGCGAGGATACCGGCCGCGAGCACCGCCGCAAGCAACAGCCACTCGCCGGCGCGCAGAAAATCAGTGCCGAGTGCGATGCCAAACTGCGCCTGTAACGGTGATGCCGCGAACACGGTGAGTAGCGCACCTGCCGCCACCCCCAGCGCAATGCCGCTCAGACAAGCGAGCGTACCTTCGGTTATGAGCAGCATGACGAGCGTACGCGGGCTTGCGCCCACAGAGCGCAGGATAGCGAGTTCGCGCCGCCTCGCATCCAGCCCGGCCAGAATCACTGACACCAGGCCGGCCAGACTCGCGAGCGCCACCAGCGCGCCCATCAAGCGAAGCGCGCTCTCACCCACACCCAGCGCCTTCCACAACTCGTCGAGCGTGACCCCTGGCAATACCGCAGTGAGCGGTTCGTCGGGCTCGGCCTGTAGCCGGCGTTGCACCGAGAAGACCGTGCTTCGCACGCGCAATCCCACCAGGGCCGCTGACACCGAGACCGGGCGCGCACCCGGGTCCGTCGAGGGCGTCGACCCGCGGGCCGGTCGCACGCCGGTCACCCAGCCTGCGTGAAGCGCATGCATTGACTCAAGGCTGATCAGCACCGCGCGATCGGCGGGCGAGCCCGATGGCGCGAGGACACCCGTGACGGTGAAGGGCTGATCGTCATGCGAGCCCTCGGCGAGCGGACCGCTGCCGTGACTGAGCGTGATCCGGGCACCCGCAGCGAGCCCCAATTGCCGGGCGACCTGCGCACCGATCACCGCTTCGGCGTGGCGACCCTGCTCGCGGCCCTGCGCCAGCAAGAGCGGCTGGCGATCGCCCACCCTCACATGGCGCAAAAAGCGTTCATCGGTGGCGATCACCGGAAACCCGCGAAAGGTATCGCCGAGCGCAATCGGCACCACCCAGGCGACCTGGGGCAACTCGCCGATCGCCTCGATTCGCTTCAGGGTCACCGCCTGCGTGGGCGGGCCAAGATGAAACACGGTGTGAAGCAGGATTTGCGTGGGGCTGCCGCGTGCGCCCACGATCAGGTCAGTGCCTGAAAGCGCCTGCGAAAAACTTGTGCGGATATCGTGGCGAAGCCGTTCGGTGGCAAGGAGCAGCAACGTGGACAGCGCAACGGCGGTGATGGTGAGGGCGAGCGTAAAGCGACGGGCCCAGGCGCTCCGTGCAGCGAGCACGATCATGGCCTTCATGACGACGTTTCCGCGGGCGGGGAGGCCTCGGCCGATTGGCTCGCAGACGATGGGCGAACCCTGTGCGGATCGGTACGCGTCCCCAGTGCCAGGCTGCGGTTGAAAAGCGGCTCGAGCGAGCGGTCGTGGCTCACGAACACCAGGGCGCTGCCCGCGTCCTGGCAGGCGGCCAACAGCCGTGCCATGAACTCGTCTCGCCGATCAGCATCGAGTGCTGAAGTGGGCTCATCGGCGAGCACCAGCTCGGGCGCACCGATCAGCGCCCGCGCTGCCGCCACGCGTTGTTGTTCGCCCACCGACAGCGTGCCCGCTGGTTGACGCCAGAGATCTGGGGCGAGATCGAGCGCAGCGAGCCAGCTGCTCGCGTCGTGCTCGACCGACCCCGAGCGAGTTGCCGCGCGCGCCGCGCGCCGCGCCGAAAATCGGCAGGGCAGGCACACGTTATCGAGCACCGGCAACCAGCTGAGCAGATTGAACTGTTGGAAAAGATAACCGACGTGATCGCCACGTCGGCGGTCGCGTGCTGAGCTGCCGAGCGAGCGCCAGTCGGTGCCAAGGAGCAGCACCGATCCTTGCTCCGCCAGCAGTACGCCGGCAAGTAATGACAGGAGTGTGCTCTTGCCACCGCCGCTTGGCCCGTAAACAAAAAGGCGCTCGCCCGCGCCCACGCTCAGATGGTTCACCGCCAGCGCCGTGCGGGTCTGTCCCCGGTACCGGAAGATGAGATCGTTCACTTCGGCGATCGCGTGCTCAGCCGATTGAACTGACGGGTGATCGGAGCGGGCCGACATATTGAGCGCTTTGCGTGCGGAGGGCAGGCTGGGCGCGGGGCACTCAGCGAGCAAGCTCGAATACCTTGCGGTTGCGCTGCAAGGTACGCGCCTGGGTGCCGCCGGGCCCTGCGAAGCGCACTTCGATGCGGCGCAGTCGGCTGAGAATATCGAAAAGGCCGACCTCGAGCATGCCCAAACGAGCGGGGCGCTCGCAATCAAACGCATGCGTCACCAGAAGATCGAGATGGGTGTCATCGCTGGGGAGTCCGCTCGTCGCCGTGGCGGGTTCGGCGGAACCTGACCAGCGAAGCGCCTGCGCGGCGGGTTTGCAGCCCGCGTCCGGCGTCGGGCGAAAAACGCCGGTTGCAAGGAGCGCATCGAGCGCGCGCTGCAGGCGAGCCCGCTCATCGTCGGAGCGCGGCGCTCGTTCAAAGCCAGTGAGGGTCTCCATCGGTAGCTCCGCCTCGATGGTAAGGCGAGCGCCCTCAAGCGTGAGGTCAAGCCGCGCCTGTCCGTGCACATGTCCATGCCCTCCCGGCGCGCTCAGGGCAGGCACAGCCGGCGCGAGGGCGAATAACGCGATCAGCAGGCCGTGGCGCAGGCGCGAAGCCACCTGCGTACACAGGTCGACGGCGCTCCGGCGGGTGCTATCCGGTCTGTTGGCGGGTGGAGGGAAACGTGTCATGAGTCCGATCATACGGCGTGTTTGCGAGGCGTGCGGGGTAAAACCCGAAGGGTGCTGCCCGTGCGCGCCGGGGGGCTTGAGTTCCCCTCTCGCCACGGGCAGACTGGGCTACTCAAGCGCGAGGAGCTTCCATGGCGAACCTGCAGCGGTACTGGGCGTTGGGTGTGGCGTTACTGGTTCTATTTGCCTCGGCGGGCGCCTACGCAGGCGGCTGGCTGCACGGCGTGGTGCCGGTCATCTGCCTGATGCTGGTGGTCCTTGGCCTTCACGACCTGCTGCAAACCCGGCACGCGGTGCTGCGCAACTACCCGATCATTGGCCACTTCCGGTTCATGTTCGAGGAAATCCGTCCCGAGATCAGGCAGTACTTCATCGAGTCCGATACCGAACGCGTTCCATTTTCGCGCGAGCAGCGGGCGATCGTCTATCAGCGCGCAAAAGGGGTGCTCGACAAACGCCCCTTCGGCAGCAAGCTCGACCCGTATCGGGACGGATATGAATGGATTCACCATTCGGTGCTGCCCTCCACGATTGAGTCCTCGGATTTCCGCGTCACCATCGGCGCCACGCGTGAGCAGCCCTACAGTGCCTCGGTGTTCAACATCTCGGCGATGAGCTTCGGTGCGCTGTCGGCCAATGCCATTCTCGCGCTCAACCGGGGCGCAAAGATGGGCGGCTTCGCACATGACACGGGCGAAGGCTCGATTTCGCGCTATCACCGCGAGCCGGAAGGTGACCTGATCTGGGAGATCGGCTCAGGATATTTCGGTGCTCGCAAGCCTGACGGCGGGTTCAGCGACGAGCGCTTTGCCGAGAACGCCTGTCATCCACAGGTGAAGATGGTCGAACTCAAGCTTTCGCAGGGCGCCAAGCCCGGCCATGGTGGGGTGCTGCCCGCGCCCAAGGTCACCCCTGAAATTGCTCAGGCGCGCGGAGTGGAGCCGTGGGTGACGGTGGAGTCGCCTGCGCGCCACTCGGTGTTTTCAACCCCGATCGAGATGCTCGCCTTCATTGAACGAATGCGCAGACTCTCGCGCGGCAAGCCCACTGGATTCAAGCTCGCGGTCGGTCACCCCTGGGAACTCTTTGCCATCGTGAAGGCAATGCTTGAGACCGGCATCACGCCCGATTTCATCGTGGTCGATGGCAAGGAGGGCGGCACCGGTGCAGCGCCGGCCGAGTTCATGGATCGGGCCGGCATGCCGATGCATGATGGGCTTCTTCTGGTTCACAACACCTTGGTGGCGTGTGGCCTGCGCTCACAGATCCGCCTGGGCGCGGCAGGCCAGATCATCACAGCGTTCGATATTGCCCGCACGCTTGCGATCGGGGCCGACTGGTGCAATGCCGCGCGTGGCTTCATGTTTGCGCTCGGCTGCATCCAGTCGCTCAGCTGCCATACCGATCGCTGCCCCACCGGCGTGGCCACACAGGACCCGCTTCGCCAGCGCGCGCTGGTGGTGCCCGATAAGGCTCAACGGGTGTTCCAGTTTCATCACCACACGCTGGAAGCGCTTCGCGAACTGCTCCAGTCGGCGGGGCTGGTGCACCCGTCTCAGCTTCGCCCGCATCACATCATGCGGCGAATCGGACAGGACGATAGTCGGCCCTTGTCTGAGGTGCATCCCTTCCTGCCGGAAGGCGCGCTCCTGGTACCTGGTGGGGCGGCCGACTGTGGTCCCGTTTACCGGGCCTGGTGGGACCGTGCCCGCCCCGACAGCTTCCATCCCCTGCCGGCCTCTAGGCTCGCTGCCTGAGCGGTGCGCGCGACGCGGCGCAGTCGACGGGCAGCAGACCTGACCTTGTGCGAACGCTTCTGATTGTCTGGTGGTCCATGACCGGCGCGGCGCGTGCGCTTGCGCAAGCGGCGGCGGCTGCGGCGGCTGCCGCCGAACCGGAACTCACTGTACGCATGATTCGCTGTGATGAGGCGAATGCTGACGACCTGTGCGAAGCAGATGCGATCCTCATCGTCTGCCCGGAGATGCTGGGCAGCGCGGCGGGCATGATGAAAGACTTCTTCGATCGCACCTACTATCCGGCACTCGGTCGCCTCTCAGGGCGACCGTATGCGCTCATCGTGAGTGCCGGGTCAGACGGCGAAGGTGCGGTTCGTCAGATTGAGCGGATCGCGAGCGGCTGGCGGCTGCGGGCGATAGCCCCCGCCCGTATCGTCTGCACGCACGCACAGACACCCGAGGCAATACTCGCCGATAAGCGCCTCCCCGAGTCAGCGCTTGAAGGCGCCCGCGAACTCGGGGCTACGCTCGCCGGTGGGCTCGCGCTCGGGCTCTGGTGAGGCGGCGGTTGCCGAGACCGAACTCAATGTTGCGCTGTGGCGAGATTGCACCGGCGGCGATGCCGCGTGCGCGGGCTGCGCCTGCGGTGTGTGCCCCGCGCGCCCCCTTTGCTGCATGCGCCTCGCGTACGGTGCGCGCTGGCGATCGCGGCATCCTGCCCATGCGAGCACGGGCCAGAGCGCCGCGCTGAGCGCAAACGGCCAGTGCCCGTCGCTACCTGAACCCGCCGCAAGCCACCCGCCCCAGAGCGCGGTCAGCCCGATCAAGGCGAGTGCGAGGGCAAGGGGGAGCAGGCGACTGAAAGGCATCTCTCTTGGCATAGAACCTCCTGGGGACGGCGGGAAGGGGCGATGGCTACCGAAGGCGCTGTGGACGGGCGCTCCGGCTCGAGCGCCGAATCATTAACCGGCGCGGGTGCGCGGCGCGACCGCGGCGAGGGCCGGTAGCAGCACGCGATACCGGTACGGCCAGCGGTTGACACCAACCCGGGCGGTGCAGCGATGCGGCACGCGTGCTACGCTCGGATTCACGGTCGTGTCAGCCGCGACCGCGCGTTCTTCGGGCAGTCTGGTTGCTCATCGTCGTCGGGCTGCCGTCACCGCATTTCTGATACGAACAACGGAGGGGTCCTGTGAAATTCCGCGCACTTTGCATCGCCCTGCTGGCGGCCGCCGGCATCCACACCACCGCGTCGGCCCAGTCGGTCACGCTCAGTTTTTCTGCCTGGGTGCCGCCCTCGCACATGCTGGTTCGCGACGGCATGATGCCCTGGATGCAGGAAGTCGAAAAAGTGACCGAAGGCCGGGTGAAGATGCGCCTGCTGCCTAAGGCTGCGGCGAATGCCGTCAACCATCTCGATGCAGTGGCCGAGGGCCTTGCCGACGTGGCCTTCATTTCACACAGTTATACGCCAGCACGGTTTCCGATGACGCGGATCGGCGTACTGCCGTTCGCGGGTGATAGCGCCGAGGTGGCGTCGGTTGCGCTCTGGCGCATCTACGACAAGCACTTCGCCAAGTTGAATGAGCACAAGGGCGTGAAGCTGGTCACCATCTACACGCACGGCGCGGGGGTGTTCTGGAACGCCAAACGGCCGATCCGCACCGTGGAAGATTTCGCTGGCCTGAAAATTCGGGTGGGCGGTGGAATCGCCGCTGATGTGGCCAACGCGCTGGGTGCCATCGCGGTGTCCAAGCCCGCCCCTGAGTCCTATGAGCTACTCTCGACCGGCGTGGTCGATGGCGTGATGTTCCCCGGCGAGAGCATCGTGTCCTTCAAGCTCGACAAGATCGTGAAATTCGCAACCGCTTTTCCGGGCGGTCTTTACTCCGACAGCCACGCGGTCATCATGAACGAAGCGGCCTGGAAAAAAATCTCCAAAGCCGATCAGGATGCGATCAACCGCATTTCGGGCGAAGCCATGGCACGGGCGGTTGGCAAGGCCTGGGACAAGAATGCTGGTGCGGGCTTTGACGCCTTCAAGGCCGCCGGTGGCCAGATCATCGCAGCCGACGCCGCGCTGGTGAAGGCGGTGGCCGACCGCACGGCCCGCTTCGAGCAGGAGTGGGTCAAGGCGGTCAATGAGAAAGGCATGAATGGCGCTGCGATCGTGACCGAATACCGCGCCGAACTGACGAAGGTAGCCGCGGGGCAGTAACCTGCCACGAGCGGTCTACCGGGCGCGGTTCAACGACGCTGGTAGAGCGTCACGATCCTGGAGGGGTCGGCTGCGCCCAGCCCGCAGGCCTGCAGTTGCCGGAACAGCTCCGTCACTGCGCCAGCGACTGGCATCGGAACGCCTGCCGCACGGGCGGCGGCAAGTGCCGTATCCAGGTCTTTCAGCATGGTGTCGGAGGCGCCGATGGGTTCCACGTCATCGGCGAGCATTCGCGGCGCAAACACCTGCAGGGGTTTTGAATCCGCCCAGCCGCCGGCCAGCGCCTCGGGAAGTCGCGCTGCGTCAACCCCACTTGCCCGGGCGAGCCGCACGGCTTCGTTGACGGCCACAATGCTCGCCGCAACGATCACCTGATTGCAGAGCTTGGTGGCTTGGCCCGCCCCGCTATCGCCCATTCGCGTGACCTGCGCTGAATACGCGGCCAGCACGGGTCGGATCTGCTCGATTGCATCAACGGCGCCGCCGCACATGACAGCGAGCTCGCCGCGAGCGGCGCCCGCGACACCGCCCGATACCGGGGCATCGATCCAGCGGCTGCCGGTCGCATCCTTCAAGCGGGAAGCGAACGTCCGGGTCGCCTGTGGGTCGATGCTGCTGTGATCGACCAGAATAGGGGGCGGTGAGCTTGCCCGGGTCACCCCATTTGGGCTGAACACCACCGACTCAACCGCCTGCGCATCGGTAAGGCAGAGGATCACCGCGGACGTGCCTTCGACCGCCTCCGCAGGATGTTCCGCCCACAGCGCGCCCTCGGCGAGGAGTGGCAAGGCGCGACTGCGGGTACGGTTCCACACTCGGACCGTATGCCCCGCCGCGAGCAGGCGACGGATCATGGGCGTGGCGATCAGGCCCGTGCCGAGAAAGGCGAGCGCAGTCATTCGAGCGGCCAGTCCAGATTGCCGCTGTGCGTGACAGCGCCGAGGTGGGCGGGGCCGACGAGGGCCGCATATTTTTCGAGCGCGCCCGCCAGCCGGACCGGGCGCGCGGGTGCCCAGGCTGCGCGCCGGCGGGTGAGCTCTTCCTCGCTGATCAGCACGTCAATGCGCCGTGCCTCGCAGTCGATCAGGATTGGATCGCCATCGACAAGTAGCGCAATCGGACCCCCTCGCGCGGCCTCAGGACTGGCGTAGCCAATGCATAGCCCTCGTGTTGCGCCCGAGAAGCGACCGTCGGTGAGAAGCGCCACGGATTCGCCCATACCCTGTCCGTAGATCAACGCGGTCGTGCCCAGCATTTCGCGCATGCCGGGGCCGCCGCGCGGGCCCTCGTTTCGGATCACGAGTACATCGCCCGCCTGGTAGCGCCGTTCGCGTACGGCTGCGGTACAGGCTTCCTCGTTCTCAAAGACCCGCGCCCGGCCTTCGAACCTGAGCCGCTTCAATCCAGCGATCTTGATGAGCGCGCCGTCGGGGCAGAGGTTGCCCTTGAGCACCACGACGCCGCCAGTGGGGTGGAGAGGCGCGCTTGCCGGGCGGACCACGCTGCCATCGGCCTCAGGCGCATCCTCGCAGAGCTCGGCGAGCGTCCGGCCCTCGATCGTGGGGCAGTCCCCGTGCAGCCAGCCGCCGCGAAGCAGTTCACGCAGCACCACCCGCACGCCCCCCACCTCGTGCAGATCGCGGGCGAGGAATCGGCCGCCGGGCTGCATATCGGCGATCAGCGGAGTGCGTTGAAACACGTCGGCCACATCATCGAGCGTGAAGCGGATGCCTGCCTCGTGCGCGATCGCCGGCAAGTGCAGTCCCGCATTGGTGGACCCGCCTGTGGCGGCCACCGCTGCAGCCGCGTTTTCCAGACTCTTTCGCGTGACCAGCTCGCGCGGTAGCGGCCCGTTATTTTTCAGCAGGCGCATCACCGTCTGGCCGGCACGCCGGGCGAGCGCAATACGTTCTGAATACACCGCAGGCAACATCGCCGACCCGAGCGGGGCAAGACCGAGCACCTCTGAGACCATGGCCATGGTGTTGGCGGTGAACTGGCCCGGGCACGAGCCCAAGGTGGGCGAGCAGTCGCGCTCCAGTGCATCGAGCTCCGCAAGCGACACCGTGCCGGCGTGCAGGGCGCCCACGCGCTCGTACGCATCGACCGTGCTCACTGTTTTGCCCTGGTGCCGGCCCGGCAGCATGGCGCCTCCGTACACAAAGACCGAGGGCACGTTGAGCCGCACCATGGCCATCATGATGGCGGGCAGCGTCTTGTCGCAGCCGGCAAAGCCCACCAGCGCGTCATAAGCGTGACCGCGCACCACGAGCTCAATCGAGTCGGCGATCAGCTCTCGGGAGGCGAGGCTCATCCGCATGCCCTGATGCGCCATGGAGATACCATCCGAGACCGAAATCGAGGTGAACTCAAACGGCGTGCCACCGGCGATTGCGACACCGGTCTTCGCGGCGTCGGCCTGTGGACGAAGCGACAGCGAGCAGGGCGTGTTCTCGCCGTGGGTGCTCATCACGCCCACGAAGGGCTTGGCGATGGCCTCATCATCGAGGCCCATGGCGCGCAGAAAAGTACGATGGGCGACCCGATCGGGCCCCTCAACGGTGGTGCGCGAGCGCAGGCGTCGCTCGGGTGCAGCGTCGGACATGCCGGACTCCGGGAGAATGATCTGAGTCGAAAGCTTGATAGAGTAGCCGATCGCGCGCGAGGCGCAGTCGTACTTCGGTGCGCGCGGCATCATCCCCGACACAAACTTTGGGAGACTCGTGCGTGACTCCACCGCAAGCAACCAGCGGCGGCTCGAATCTGCAGACCCCACCGGAGGCTCCGGCGCGCACCGAGGGTTGGGCGGATCGCCTGCGACCCGAGCGGGCGCTCGAGATGCTCGCCGCGGCCCTGCTTTTTTCGATGATGGTGCTCACCTTCGTTGATGTGGTGCTGCGCTATGTTTTCAATGCACCGATCCGCGGCAGTTTTGAGGTGAGCGAAACCATGATGGCGGTGCTGATCTTCGCCGGGCTGCCGATGGTCTCCCGGAAAGGTGAACACATTGCGATCGATACCGTGGTGAGGCTCGCGCCGCCGCTTCTGCGTCGCGTGAGTGCGCTGGCAGTGCAGATGGGCTGCGCGGCCGCGCTGGTCGGTATGGCCTGGCTGTTGTGGCTCAAGGGCTCGCGTTTCGCTGCAGCCGGTGACGTCACCCAGACGCTCAAGCTTCCAATTGCGCCGGTCGTACAACTGATGGCGTTGCTCACCCTCTTTACTGCCCTCATCCATGTGGTGCTCGCGTGGCAGGCGCTTCGGTCGCCAGAGCCCAGCCCGCAGGCCGCCAATGAAGACGGCGGAGGTGTGCTGTGACGGAGGCACTCCTTGGGCTGGGGGCGATGATGCTGCTCGCGCTCGCTGGGTTACCGATCGCTTTCGCCATGGGCTTGGTCGGGTTCTTTGGCCTTGCGATCGTTCGTGGCTGGAATCCCGCGCTCGCCTCGGCGGGAACGCTCATGTATGAGACCGGGTTTTCCTATACGTTGTCGGTCGTGCCGCTCTTCATCCTGATGGGTAATTTCGTGAGCCGCGCGGGGTTGTCGCAGGAACTTTTCCGGGCGGCATATGCCTTCATCGGCCACTGGCGAGGCGGGCTTGCCATGTCCACGATCGTCGCCTGCGCGGGGTTTGGTTCGATTTGCGGTTCCTCGATTGCCACCGCCGCCACCATGGCGCGGGTGGCTTATCCCTCGATGCGGCAGTTCGGCTACAGCGACGCGCTCGCCTGCGGCGCCATTGCCTCGGGCGGTACGCTGGGCATTCTGATTCCGCCCTCGGTGATCATGGTCATCTATGCCCTCATGACCGAGGTCAATATTGGCGCCATGTTCGCGGCCGGGCTCATTCCGGGCGTGCTTGCCACGCTGCTCCTTATGGCGGCCGTGGCCTGGCAGGCCTGGCGTGATCCGAAGAGCGGGCCGCGCGGTGAACGTACACCCTGGCCTGAACGGCTACGCGCGCTACAGGGCGTGTGGGGCGTGATCGTGCTGTTCGTGGTCGTGATGGGGGGTATCTACGGCGGGGTGTTCACCGCAACGGAGGGCGCCTCGATCGGCGCATTCGGCGCGTTTGTATTTGCGCTCGCGCGCCGTGCGCTCACCTGGCGAACGCTCGTGGAAGTGTTGGTAGAAAGCTCGCGCACCACCGCGATGCTGTTTGGCATCCTGATCGGCGCGCTGATCTTTGCGAACTTCGTTAATTTCACCTCGATGCCCGACGACCTCAAGAATTTTGTCTCGCAGTTCCAAGTGCATCCGATGGCGGTCATCGTCGCGATCTGTGCGATCTATGTGCTGCTCGGAACCGCGATGGAAGAGCTGTCAATGATCCTGCTCACCGTGCCCGTGCTCTTTCCGCTCGTGGTGCATCTGGGCTTTGATCCGATCTGGTTTGGCATTCTGGTGGTGGTCGTGGTCGAAATCGGTCTCATCAGCCCGCCAGTCGGCATGAATTTGTTTGTGCTCAGAACGCTGCTCCCGCATGTGTCCACCATGACGCTTTATCGTGGCGTGGCACCCTTTGTCGTGGCCGACATTATTCGGCTGGCCATCCTGATCGCCTTCCCGGTGATCTCGACCTGGCTGCCTGGCGTCCTCTTCAAGTAGCGGCGCTGGGTGCGCCTTGGCGCGCGCGCGCGGCGTGTGCAGTGGCAATCAGTGTGCTGAGATCGCGGTCTTCCGGCAGGCCCAGGCGCCGTGCCCGATCGAAGGAAACATGGCGAGGCCAGCGGCCGAACATGGGCTCGATCGCCGGGTTGGGACGGAAGTCCACCAGCGCACGTGCATCATGGCCGCTCGCTGCACTCACCGCGCACAAAATCTCGTTGATACTCGCTGCGATCGCAGGACATTGAACGACGCGGGCGCCATCGGGCGCGCCGCCCGAGCCTGACAGCGCAATGGCGAACGCATCGCGCGCCGACGACAGTGACTGAAGCCAGATCACCGCGTCAGGCGAAACCGGCGAGACCACCCTTCGGCCCGCCAGCGTCTCGCGGATGAGGTCGCTGTTAAAGCCCGATAGCGCGCCGTTCGGTAGCGCGGGCCGCACCACGACGCCGGCCAGTCGCAGGCTGATGCCATCGATCCAGCCGCGCCGCGACCCTTCGGTAATCAGGATTTCGTTGATCAGTTTCTGCACGCCGTAGGAGAGGCTGGGCGAGGCGGGTGTGTGGTCGTGAATCGCCGCAGGGAGCGGCACCCCGTGGACGGCAATCGAACTGGCGTAGACCACCCTCGGCGGGCGGCCCGCGCGGCCCTGGTCCATACAGCGTTCGAGCAGCGCGCGGGTGGCATCGAGATTGACCCGCATACCGAGATCGAAGTCGGCCTCGGCGGCCCCACTGACAACGCCTGCCAGATGCGCAACTGCAGCCACCGGCTCGGAAAACAGCTGGTCAAGAAGGTCGGCCGATGCGATGTCGCCCTGCATCCAGATGATGTCTTCGCGATCGGCCGGACACCAGTCGGGGCGCGGTATGCGGTCGGAGAGGATGAGACGCCCGGCATCCGGCCGGTCGGGAGCGTTCGGACGGACGGGTCGCTTTTCGATCAGCGCACGCGCGAGCGCGCCGCCCACGAAGCCGCCTGCGCCGGTGACGAGGCAGGCGGTCATCGTCGCGCAGCCATGGCCCCAGGCGGTCGTGCTCTGGGGGGCGCGCGATCGGATGACATCGGTCACTGCCCTGCTACGAAGCTACCGCTTTTGCCGCCGTGCTTTTCAAGCAGGCGAACGTCGGTGATCACCATGCCCCGATCAATGGCCTTCACCATGTCGTAAATGGTGAGCAATCCCACCTGCACGGCGGTGAGCGCTTCCATTTCCACGCCGGTCCGGCCATCACACTCGGCCTGCGCCCGACAGTGCACCGAGGCGCCCGCCTCGTCGACTGTGAAGTCGACCGTCACGCGCGTGAGGGCGATCGGGTGACAGAGCGGGATGAGGTCGGCGGTGCGCTTGGCGCCCTGAATGGCCGCGATGCGGGCGATGCCCAGTACATCCCCCTTGGCGGCCGACCCTTCGCGAATCTTGGCAAGCGTCGCAGGCAGCATCCGGATCGAGCCGCCGGCGATCGCAATCCGGCGGGTGATGCCCTTGTCGGCGATGTCGACCATATGCGCCTGGCCGGCGGCGTCAAAGTGCGTGAGCATGGGGAACTTGCAGGAGGGGGACTGCGGCTATGATAGCTGGATGAGCCTGCATGCACGTCGGCCGCTTCTGACCCGGGCGCTTTCGGGGGTGATCAGCCTGTTGTTGGCGGTGTCGCCAATGGGCCTGGCCTGGGCCCAGCCGGCCGAACTCCCCAGGCTGGGCGATGCCGCCGGCGACCAGTTGTCGCCGCTGGCCGAGCGGCGCTTGGGCGAATCGATCATGCGCGAGATTCGACGCGCCCGTGCCCTGCTCGATGACCCTGAGCTCACCGATTATCTGAACCGGCTGGCGGCACGTCTTGCGGCGCAGCCCGCGGCGACGGGTTTCAGCTTTGAACTTTTTGCAGTCGAGGATCGCAGCATCAACGCGTTCGCGCTCCCCGGCGGCTTTATCGGTGTGCACACCGGGCTGGTCGCTTCGTCGCAGGCCGAGTCCGAACTCGCTTCGGTGCTTGCGCACGAGCTCGGCCATGTCACGCAGCGGCATATCGCCCGTATGCTCGCCACACAGAACCAGAGCTCCACCGTGCTCATGGCCGCCATGGCGGCGGCCCTACTCGCGGCACGCGCCAACCCGCAGGCCGCGGTGGGTATTGCCTCGCTGGGCAGTACCGTACAGATGCAGCAGATCCTGGGGTACTCGCGCGATGCCGAGCGGGAAGCTGACCGGGTGGGTCTGGAGATGCTTCAGCAGGCGGGGTTTGATCCCCAGGGCATGGTGGAGTTTTTTGGGCGGCTGCAGACCGCGTCGCGGTTATCTGAGACCGCCCTGCCTGCCTATCTGCGAACCCATCCGCTCACTGGCGATCGTATGAGCGACATTCAAAACCGGGTGATGGCGCTTCGCTACCGCCAGCATCCCGACAGCCTCGAGTTCACCATGCTGAGGACCCGTTTCCGGGCGCTGGCTGATCGAAGCATTGACGGGCTTAACCGTGCGCGCCAGCTGATTGCACGACAGGTGGAGGATGGTGCGGTCGCGCCCATCGCGGGACATTACGCGATCGCGGCCGGTGCGCTCGCGGCCGCCGACACGCAAGGCGCGAGACGTTCGATCGCCGCCGCACGAGGCGCTGCAGGCCGGCCGCACGCATTCATTGAAAGCCTGGCCGCGCAGACCGAGCTCGACGCCGGCGAGCCAGGCGAAGCGCTTGCCACGGCCGAGCGCGCGATCGCAACGCTTGGCACCACCCGCGCGCTCGTCCGCCTCCGGATTCGTGCCCTGTCGGCCCTCGGTCGGTGGACCGAGGCGGCGGCGGCGGGTGAACAGGCGCTTGAGTCCACGCGTACCGACACCGAAATCTGGGAGCTTTTCGCGCGTGCGCAGTCGGCGCTGGGTCGCGATGCGCAGGCCCACCTTGCGATGGCCGAGATGCATGCGATCAACGGTGTCTGGGTCGCCGCGATCGAGCAACTGCAGGCGGCGCAGCGTACCCGGCAACTCGATTTCTATGCGAGCTCTCAGGTCGATGTGCGGCTGCGCCAAATGCGCGCTCGGTTTTTTGAGGAGCGGGAGGACCGTCGTGCGGGTCGCTGATTCACGCGACCCCACCCCGACCACCTCGCTGGTCGTGCGTTCGCTCGCCTGCTTCCTTGTGCTGTTCATGACCCTGCTTTCCGGTCAGGCACTCGCCGATCCCAGTACGGCTGACGTGGCTTTGCGAGAGGGTGAGCGCCTGCTTCGGGTGCCTGCTGACAGCCGCGACCCTGGCGCGGCGTGTGAGTTGTTCGAACAGGCTTCGCGCGAACGGCTGCCACGTGCATGGTGGCGTCTCGCGCAATGTTATGAACGCGGCTGGGGACGGCCAGCCGACAAGCGACAGGCGGCAGACTGGTATCGGCGCGCGGCCGAGGCGGGCTTCGCGTACGCCCAGACCGCCTACGGTCTTGCCCTGCAGCGCGGCGACGGCGTTGATCGCGATCCGGTGACGGCGGCCGGCTGGTTCGGTCGGGCGGCGCTCGCAGGCGACTCGAATGCGGCGCTCGCGCTCGCTCGCGCCTACGAGGCCGGCGTGGGCGTTGAGCGCGATACGGTGCGGGCCGCGCAGTGGATGCAGCATGCTGCCGACCGGCGTAACCCGGCTGCGCAGCTTGGGCTCGCCCAGTGGTATCTGACCGGACAGATGGTCGAGCGCTCACCGCTCTACGCCTATGCCTGGGCGCAGGTTGCTGCCGAGTCGGCGCTCCGGGTGGGGGATGCGGCGCTCGGCGATGCGCTGTCCCAGCGCGCGGCCGCGGTACGCCGCCAGGCGGCTGGGCAACTCACCGGCGACCAGCTGATCGACGGGCAGAGGATGGGTCGCGAGTGGCGGCCGCAGTCGCTTGCGCTACAACTGCCGCCCGGGGTCGAGCCGCCGGTCGCGCCATCGCGCAGTGCCTCGCCGGGTGCGCTGCCCGCGCCGCCTGCGCCCGTGACCGCGGACAGCGGCGCCGCGCCCGCCCAGCCGACTGCGCCGCGCCCGCGTTCAACCACCGGGTCAGGTTTTTTCGTGAGTCGTACGGGGCACCTGATCACCAACGAACATGTCGTCCGCGAGTGCCGCGAGATTAAGCTGGGCGACGGTCAGGCTGCCGAGCTGATTGCCATCGACCGGCGCGCCGACCTCGCGCTCCTCAAGGCTGGGCCGGTTGAGCATGCGGCGGTGCTCAGGGCCGATGCCCGGCCGCGGCAGGGCGAGGAGGTGCTGATCTACGGTTTTCCGCTTCGTGGGGTGCTCTCCTCGTCGGGGCAGCTCGGGGCGGGGATGGTGACCGCACTATCGGGCCTGCGCGACAACCCGCTGCAGATGCAGATCGACGTGCCGGTGCAGTCCGGCAATAGCGGTGGCCCCCTGATTGATGCCCACGGCGAGGTGATTGGCGTGGTGGTGTCCAAGCTCAATGCGCTCAGGGTGGCGCAGGTGACCGGCGACATTCCGCAAAACGTCAATTTTGCGGTGGCGGCCGCGCCGCTCAAGTCGCTGATCGCAGCCCATTCTGTACCGCTCGCCACCGCACCGCGCCCGTCGGCTCCCCTCGCACGCGAGCTGATCGCGGAAGCGGCACGCCGCTACACGACGGCTGTGCTCTGTGCGCGATAATTCGCCGTTTGAACGAAAGGGAAGTGGGCCATGGCAAGGATCGACGTCACCGAGGCAGTGCAATCGCTGGGAGCAGGGGAGTCGCGCGCGCTCGAGGCGGAAGGCGAGGAGATCGCCCTCTGCCGCGGCGATAGCGGCGTGTTTGCAGTGGCCGATCTGTGCACCCATGCCCATGCGCGTCTCACTGATGGGTTTGTACTCGGCGACCTGATCGAGTGTCCGCTTCATCAGGCGCAGTACCGGCTCGATACCGGTGAACTGGTGGAAGGGCCCGAGTGCCCGGCGCTACGCACCTTTCCGCTCGTTGAGCGGGACGGGCGCTGGTATGTTGAAACCTGAAGCGCGGGGCAGCCATGGTTTCGACTGACAAGCAACCACCCGCCAGACGGGCGGAGCCTGAAACGCCTTTCGAGCCGCCGGGTGTCTGCGTCAAACCCGAGTGGATCGACTACAACGGCCACATGAATGTGGGCTACTACCACGTCGCCTTTGATGATGCGTCAACGCCGTTTTTTCACTGGCTGGGCCTCTCGCCCGAGTATCGATCGCATCATCAGGTGACCACCTTTGCGCTCGAGACCCATCTGAATTTTCTGCGTGAGGTAAAACTCGGCGAGGCGCTTCGCTTTGCCGCACGGCTTCTGTCCTACGATGCAAAGCGCATCCATTTCCTGATGGAGATGTTCCATGCCGGGGAAGGCTTTCTCGCGGCCACCTATGAATCGCTCTCGATGCATGTGGACCTGCGCACAAGGCGTACCGCACCCATGGGGCCTGAACTGCTCGCACGGCTCGAAGCGGTGATGGCCGCACACGCTGCGCTGCCGCGGCCGTGGCAGGTGGGCCATGTCATTGGGACACCGGTGCCACGCAGCTGAGGGGCTGCGCGCGGGTGGGTCCCGCCTTCAGCGGAAAAACAGGGTCGCAAGCCCCAGGAAAATGAGGAACCCCATGCTGTCGGTGCTGAACGTGAGCAGCACCGACGATCCGATGGCCGGATCGCGGCCGCTGCGCTCGAGCGCGAGCGGCACCGCCATGGCGATCAGCGCACCCACCACCAGATTGAGGGTCATCGCAAGCAGCATGAGCGCGCCCAGCAATGCCCCCTGATGCGTGTCCGAGTAGAGCCACCAGGCAAAGAGCCCAGCCACGCTACCCCACACTACGCCGTTCAGCCCGGCGATGGCGATCTCTTTGGTGAGCAGTTGACGGACGTTTGAGCGGGTGAGCTGGCCGAGCGCGAGCGAGCGGATGATCAGCGTCATGGTCTGATTGCCGGAATTACCGGCAATTCCTGCCACGATGGGCATCAGCGCGGCGAGCGCCACCACGCGCTCAATGGTGCCTTCAAACGCGCCGATCACGCGCGAGGCGAAGAACGCGGTGCAGAGGTTGACCGCGAGCCAGAGCCAGCGATTACGCGCCGACTGCCAGACGCTTGAAAACAGATCCTCTTCTTCACGCAGACCCGCCTGCGCGAGCGCGACCGACTCGCCCTCTTCGCGGATCACGTCCACCGCCTCGGCCACCGTCACGCGGCCCACCAGTCGGTTGTGGGGATCGACCACGGGCGCCGAAACCAGGTCGTAGCGCTCGAACGCAAGCGCGGCCTCGCTCGCGTTGTCGTAGGGTGCAAGCGCAAGCACGTCGCGGCGCATGACATCCGATACCAGGACCTCAGGCTGGTTGATGAGTACCCGGTCAAGCGGCAGGCTTCCCTCAAGCTGATCGTGCTCGTCGACCACGAAGATCTGGTCGGTGTGATCGGGGAGTTCATCGAGGGTGCGCAGATATCGCAGCACCGCCTCGAGCGAAAAATCAGCGCGCACCGAAATGGTTTCGAAGTCCATCAGTGCGCCGACCGACCCTTCCGGATAGGACATGGACGCACGCAGCTGCTCACGCTCTTCCTGATTCAAACCCTGCCGGACCGCCTCCACCACGTCGGAGGGCAGGTCGGGCGCGAGTTCGGCGATTTCGTCGGTATCGAGCGTTTCGACCGCTTCGACCAGCTCCTCGGTATCCATCGAGCGGATCAGGGACTCGCGAACCGACTCGGAGACCTCCAGCAAGATCTCGCCGTCGCGCTCGGCCTTCACCAGATCCCAGACGGTGATCCGATCGGTTTGCGGGAGCGCCTCGAGGATGTAAGCCACATCGGCAGGGTGCAACCGCTCCAACCGCAGCCGCAGTTCGTTCAGATGCTGGCGCTCGACGAGCTGTTCCACCAGAGAGTGGCGTTCAGCGTCTTCACCGTGTTGTTGGCGATGGGCGAGGTCGAGCACCACCCGGTGACGTCGGAGGAGTTCCTGCACCTCGTTTAGCGCACGCGAGGCTTCCTCGGGATCGCGCTGCTGATCGTCACCGGATTCCGGTTCAGCGGTAGCGGCGGGTGTCTCTATCGGTTCGTTGCGAGCCGGCCTTTCGCGGGCGTGTGCTTGGGTTTCGGTCGGGCGCGGAGTCTCGAGTTCGAGCGACGCCTGCCGGTCCGCAGGGGCGGCCGGCGCGGCGGTTTCCTGGCCCTCGCGGCGGGGGTTGGTGCTCGGGTTCATCGGCGTCTGCGCAGGCATCGGGGAGGTGAGCCCGAATCGTCTCACAGAGCGCGCATGCCGCGCAGGCGGCATGCGCGGAAAAACAGCTGTCAGGCCGCTGCAGCCGGGCCCGGCTGAGCGGGGCTCGGGGTCTCCTCGACAGGGGCTGCCTCGCCCTGAATGTCGTCTGTATCAGTCTCGGAGGACAGCGCAACAAAACGCGCCTGGACCGAAAGATCCACCTCATCGGGGTCGCTCAGATCGACCACAATTCGTCGCCCCGGCGCCACAGTGGGCAGGCCGGGCAGGCGGAAATAAAACGGCGCGCGCGCGAGCCGCACGACGTCTTCGCGCACCACCACCGCGTCGGTGCGGTCGAGCTGCTCCTGCGCGATCCAGCGCAGGCACCAGAGCCGTTCCATCCGCTGCTGAAAATCCTGATAGGCGGTGTGCCGTGCATCAAATGCCGAGATGATCGAAAAGAGGGCTGCATCTTTCGCACCGAGCGGCGGCGGCTGATCGCGCAGGAGCGCCACGAGTTGTCGCTGGTTGATCAGGTCAACATACCGCCTGAGCGGCGACGTCGCCCAGATGTACTGGCTCACGCCCAGACCTTCGTGGGGCAGCGCCTGGGTGCTCATGCGTACCCGCCCCGCCTGCTGCGAGCGGTAAATGCCCGGCACCTCGTGCTCGGCAAGCAGCCCCCCCCATTGGCTGTTCGCAAGAATCATCATTTCGGCGACGATCCGGTCGAGTGGCGCATCGCGCAGCCGTTGCTCGATCCGCACGCGCTCGCCATCGGGGCCCCGGTCGATGCGGAAACTGAAATCGGCACGGAAGCGCGGTTCGGGTTTGCCGCGCATGCGCTCGCGGCGCGCCACCGAGGCGAGCGTCACGCGCCAAAGCACCCTCAGCGCGGGACCGAAGTGCAAGTCTCGGGCGGTGTCGTCGCTTGCGAGTGCGGCTTCGGTGACCTGCGCCGACACCTCCTCATGTCGCAGATTGGCTGCGATCGGAACCCGCTCGATCCGCGAGTGCGAGGCTTCGATGTCGCTGCCATCAGCGCTCACATCGAGGTAGAGCGAGAGCGCAGCGACTTCGCGCCCCGCATCGAGGGAATAGCGTGCGACCACCGGATCAGGGAGCATGGTGATTTTGTCGCCCGGCATATACACCGAGGACATGCGCTCGCGGGCGAGCAGATCGAGCGGTGAGTCGTGTGCCAGGGCGAGCGCGGGCGCCGCAATGTGGATGCCGATTCGCCAGCGGCCGCCCTCCAGTGGCGTCACCGACAGCGCATCATCGATCTCGGTGGTGGTCTCATCGTCGATCGAAAAAGCCTGAACGTCGGCGCGTTCGAGCTCGGCGTGCGGGTCGGCGGCAAGCCCTGTGGCTTCCGCGCGTCCTTCGAACCGCAATCCGGCGGGAAAATGTTCAGCCGCAAAGCAGCCGAAGTGGAGCGCGTGGGCCGAATCGAACGCGCCCACCTGTAGCAGCAGCCGCTCGGGGGTGAGGTGGCTTGTGCGTAGCGCTGCATCGAAAGCGCGCCACTCAATGCTCTGCTTGTCCGGGCGAACCAGCAGGCTGGCCGGCCTCGCTGCGAGTTCTGCCGGCAATTCACCCGCCCGCAGTCGTTCGGCCATCGCCTCGATCCGGGCCTCGATCTCCCGCCGGCGCGCGAGCGAGGCGAGCGCAGTGCGTACGGTTTCCTCAGGCGCCGCGCGATATTGACCACGGCCTTTGCGCTGAAAATGGATGGGCGAGCCATGCAGACGCAGAAGCAGTGCAGTGGACTGAATCGCATCGGGCGCGGCGCCGAAATACTCGGCCGCTAGCGTCTCATAGCCAAACTCTTCCTGAGGCGCGCACTGCCAGAGAAACTCGATGTCGAGCTCTTCGGCGAGCTTGGTGGCGGCGGGCAACAGCGCCTCGACCGATGGGCGGTCAAAGCGCAGCATCACATGCGCCGCCTTGATCTTGACGCGACGGCCGCTCGCGAGCTCCACCTGCAGGCTCGCGCCGGCGTCGCTCAGCACGGTGGCCGCCTTGAAGTCGCCCGCCTCTTCAAATAAAACCTGTATCGCAGCCAACGGCAGCGTCTCCCGTGTGGATCTTCGGTCTGGGGTGAGGAACAGCGCGCGGACCAGGCGGTCCTGCGCCAGCGGCAACCGGCTACATCATGATGCCGCCCGAGACCTCAATTGTGGTGCCGTTGATATAGCTTGCCTCGTCAGAGGCGAGAAACGCGTAAACGCGCGCAATTTCCTCGGGCTGACCCAGCCTTCCCATCGGCACCTTGTCGACCATTTTCTGCATCACTGCAGGCGGAATGGTCTCCAGGATGGGGGTGGCGACAAACCCCGGGCACACGGCTACGGTGCGGATGCCTTTGGGACCCAGTTCGCGGCCCCAGGTTTTTGCGAAGCCGATCACGCCGGCCTTGGTGGCTGCATAGTTGGTCTGGCCGAAGTTGCCGTAAAGGCCAACCACCGAGGAGGCGATCAGGATCACCCCGCTTTCCTGCTCGAGCATGGTGGGCACGACGGCCTGCGTGCAGTGAAAAACGCCTTTCAGATTGACCGACATCACGCTGTCGAATTGCTGCTCGGTCATTTTGACGAGCCGCGAATCCTTGGTGATGCCGGCGTTGTTCACCAGGCAGTCGATGCGCCCGAAGCGCTTGAGCGTGGCCGCAACCATGGCGTCAACGCTTTCGCGGTCGGTTACATCCACTCGGACGGCGAGCGTCTCGCCACCGGCCTGCGCCACCGCGGCGCTCGCGGTCTCGGTGCGGCTCGCATCGATGTCGGCGAGCACCACGCGCGCGCCCTCGGCGGCAAAAACATGTGCGGTGGCCAGTCCGATGCCACTGGCGGCACCTGTGATGATGGCCACCTTGTTTCTGAGTTTCATGAGCGGGGTTCTCCGGTCAGTTCGTGATCGGTTCGTCATTGTGCCGGGAGCCTGATGCCGGCAAAGGCCAGCACCCGGTTGATGTGCTGCTCGAAGTCCGAGAGCGCGTGGTCGCTGCCCTCGATCACCAGGGTCTGCGCGCCCGGCCAGGCTGCCACCATCTCGCGCCAGTCCAGCAGTTCGTCGCCCGTTGCGGCGATCAGAAGCGCGCGCTCGGGCCGACTGACCCTGGGCACCTCGAAGCGGCGCAACTCCGCGAGATGCTCGGCGATGAACTCGAAGGGTTCATCGCTGTGAAACAGCGTGCCCCGGCCCAGGTGGCGGGCGAGCGACTCTGCCGGCCGAATCGACGGGTTCAGCAGCACAGTGCGGGCGCCGCAGACTTCGGCAAGATAGCGTGCATAGTAGCCGCCGAGCGAACTGCCCACCACCACATCGCGCGCGTTCGGGGCGATGCGGTCGACGATGAGGGCGATGGCCGCCGCGGGCGAGGCGGGTAGCGCCGGACAGACAAAATCATGGGCGCGCCCCGCCTGCGCCATGGCCTGACCGAGCCGCTGCGCCTTGAACGACTGCGGCGAAGATCGGAATCCGTGAAGGTAGATGAGCCGCTCGCACGAATCGTCTTCGAGGCCGACGCCTGAGACGGCCATCAGCGCGCATCCAGCGCAGTGAGGAGGCGGGCGTGGACGCCGCCGAAGCTCCCGTTACTCATCACCAGGATTCGGTCACCCGCCCGGGCCTCGGCAACGATCCTCGCGACCATCTGATCAAGGTCGGTGTCGACGCTGGCGCGGGTGCCGAGGGCCGCCAGATCGTCGGCCGGGTTCCACGACAGGGCGCCCGCGTAGCAGTAGACCCGGTCGGCCTGCGCGAGGCTGCCAGCCAGCTGCGCGCGCATGGTGCCCAGCTTCATCGTGTTCGAGCGCGGCTCGAATACCGCGAGAATTCTCTCTCCGACGCGCGTATGTTCGCGAAGTGCAGCGATCGTCTCGGAAATAGCGGTGGGATGGTGTGCAAAATCATCGATCACCGCAACGCCGCGCACCGTGCCACGACGCTCAAGCCGGCGCCGGACGCCCCCGAAGCGCGACAGCGCCTCAATTGCCCGGCCTGCAGACACGCCGAATGCGCACGCGGCAGCGATCGCCGCGAGCGCATTCGCCCGGTTGTGTGCACCGGGTTGAGGCAATGCACAAATACCAAGCGGCGCGCCGTGCCGGAGCACTGCGAAACCCGTCTCCGAGGATGTACCGCCCTCGGTGAGTTCGCCGACATTCCACGCTTGATCGGATAAAAAAGACTGTACTTCGCTCCAGCAACCGCGTGCGAGTACCCGGGCGAGCGCTGGCGCCTGGCCATTCACGATCAGTTGACCCGAGCGGGGGACGGTACGAACAAGGTGATGAAATTGGGTTTCGATCGCAGCAAGATCGGTAAAGATGTCTGCATGATCGAACTCGAGATTATTCAGGATCAGGGTCCTGGGGCGATAGTGAATGAACTTGGAGCGCTTGTCGAAAAAGGCGGTGTCGTATTCATCGGCTTCGATCACGAACGCCTGGCCGGTCCCCAGCCGCGCCGAGCGCTCGAAATCGAGCGGGGCGCCGCCGATCAGAAACCCCGGGGCGCCGCCTGCGCACTCCAGAATCCATGCCAGCATGGCCGTGGTGGTGGTCTTGCCGTGGGTGCCGGCGACGGCGAGAACATGTCTGCCTGAGAGCACCTGTTCGGCAAGCCACTGCGGCCCGGACTGATAACGTGCGCCCGACTCGAGGATCGCTTCCAGGAGCGGGTTGCCTCGGCTGATGGCGTTACCAATGACCCAGAGGTCGGGGTCGATGCTCAGCTGGTCGGCGCCATAACCTTCGATCAGATCGATGCCGAGCGCGCGCAGCTGGTCGCTCATGGGTGGATAAACCCCGGTATCGCAGCCGGTCACCCGATGGCCTGCCTCACGGGCGATCGCGGCGATGCCGCCCATGAAGGTCCCGCAGATACCGAGGATATGGATGTGCATCGGAGCGATAATGGCAGAGAGCCGCGATTCTACTGCCATGAATGACCACCCCGATTCTGTTCGACTCGAGATTGCCGCCGCTGCCGCCCGCCTGATTGCCGACTCGGGTCTCGACTATGGCGCGGCCAAGCTGAAAGCCGCCCGCCAGCTGCTGGGGGGCGCAGCCACGCCACGCGGCGCGTTACCCGACGGCGAGGAGATCGATGCGGCGCTGCGCGAGCATCTCGAGCTCTTCGACCCCGACCATGCCGCGCGGGTGACTCGCCGGCGTGAGGTGGCGGCCGAACTGATGGAGCGGCTCGCAGCGTTTCAACCCTATCTCACCGGCGCTGTTTGGAAAGGTATCTGCGCCGATCATGCACCGATCCACCTGCAACTGTTCTATGACAACGCGAAGGAGGTGGAGATGCGCCTGCTCGATGAGCGCCTGCGCTTTGATGTGCTGACGCTGCCGCATTTTCGCGACCCTCGCGAGTCGGTCGAAGCCTTGGCGTTCGAGTGGCGGCGCGAACCCGTGCTGCTGTCGATCTATGACAGCGATGATGTTCGCGGCGCGCTGCGGCGGGGTGCATCCGGGCTTGCTGAGCGGGGCGATCTGGCGGCGCTGCGCCAGCTTACGGGGGCTTCGTCATGACGCCTAAGGACGGCCTGCCCAATCGTCGCCCGATGCTGGCGGCGCTGGGAATCGCCTGCCTCGCGGGTGGGGTATGGTTTGCCTGGCGTGGCGACCCGGCAGCTGGGCCGGGCGAAGCGGCGCTTGAGACTTTTCTCGGCGCAAGCTGGACCGACGCTGACGGGCGACCGTTTGATAGCGCTACCCTGCGCGGCCGACCCCTGGTGCTCAATTTCTGGGCGACCTGGTGCCCGCCCTGCGTGGAGGAAATGCCCGAACTCGACGCGCTCAGCCGTGAACTTGCGCCGAAGGGCGTTCAGGTAGTCGGCATCGGTATCGATTCTGCAGCTAAAATTCAACAATTCGCTCAAAAATCCGGATTTTCTTATCCGCTCCTGCCAGCTGGCGCCAGCGGTGCCGAACTTACCCGCGCATTCGGGAACGCCTCTGCGGCCCTGCCCTACACCGTTGTGATTGGGCGTGATGGCCGCATCCGAGAGCGTATTCTTGGGCGCTTCAAGCTGGATAGCCTCCGAAAGGCGGCCCTGTCAGCCGCCGGGTGAGTGTCGCCGGGTTGCGCTTTTTGCTAGGTTCCTGCTTCAAGTTGGGCTAAGATTCGCGATCTTTCCTGCATCCGACACCGTTCGCTGTTGTATCGGTGTAGCGTCCACCCGGGGTCGGTGCGGGCAGCAGGGGGTCCGCGTCCTTCGCAGGAGCAGGGCGCGGTCTGAGGACGGTCCGCCAGAGGTACGAGCATGGATCTCAGAAAACTTAAAACGCTGATCGACCTGGTGTCTGAGTCTGGCATTTCCGAACTTGAGATCACCGAGGGCGAAGGGAGGGTGCGAATCGTCAAGGCGGCCGCACCGCAGGCCATCCCGATGCCAGCCATGATGCCGGCGCCGATTGCAGTTGCACCGGTCATGGCAGCTGAGGGCTTGGCGGCCGCAGCGGCCCCGCCCTCACCGGTCTCGGCCGAGGAACCCGCGAAGGCGCCCACCGGTCATGTGGTCAAGTCGCCGATGGTGGGCACGTTTTATCGCTCTGCGCAGCCTGGCTCCGAGGCGTTTGTGTCGGTGGGCAGCAAGGTCCGCCAGGGCGATACGATCTGCATCATCGAGGCGATGAAGCTCATGAACGAGATCGAAGCCGACTGCGACGGCACCGTGAAGGCGGTCCTGGTTGAAAACGGCTCGCCGGTCGAGTTCGGCCAGCCGCTTTTCGTCATCGAACCCTGAAGCCGGCCGGCCGGAGCCTCGAATGTTCGAGAAGATCCTGATCGCCAATCGCGGCGAGATCGCACTTCGGGTGCAGCGCGCCTGCCGCGAACTGGGCATCAAGACGGTCGTCGTGCATTCCCAGGCCGATACTGAAGCGAAATATGTGAAGCTCGCCGATGAATCAGTGTGCATCGGGCCGCCGCCTTCGCGAGAGAGTTATCTCAATATCCCGGCAATCATCAGCGCGGCCGAAGTCACTGATGCCGAGGCAATCCATCCCGGCTATGGTTTTCTCTCTGAGAACGCCGACTTCGCCGAGCGGGTCGAAAAAAGCGGCTTCGTTTTCATCGGACCGCGCCCAGAGTCCATCCGCCTCATGGGCGACAAGGTCTCAGCCAAAGACGCCATGAAGAAGGCGGGGGTGCCGGTTGTGCCCGGGTCGGAGGGCGCGTTGCCCGATGATCCGAAAGAGGTGTTGCGGATCGCACGCGCGGTGGGCTACCCGGTCATCATCAAGGCGGCTGGCGGTGGTGGCGGCCGCGGGATGCGAATCGTGCATACCGAAGCGGCGCTTACCAACGCTGTCACCATGACGCGCTCGGAGGCGCAGTCGGCCTTCGGTAACCCGTCGGTCTATCTGGAAAAGTTTCTTGAGAATCCGCGGCACATCGAAATCCAGGTGCTCGCCGACGGAGGGCGTAACGCCATCTATCTCGGCGAGCGCGACTGCTCCATGCAGCGTCGGCATCAGAAAATCATCGAAGAGGGGCCTGCGCCAGGGATCTCGCGGCGCCTCCTCGATCGCATCGGAGCGCGCTGTGCCGACGCGTGCCGCAAGATGGGCTATCGCGGCGCGGGCACATTCGAGTTCCTGTTTGAAGATGATGAGTTTTATTTCATTGAAATGAATACCCGGGTGCAGGTCGAGCATCCGGTCACCGAACTCATCACCGGGATCGACATCGTGCAGGAGCAGATCCGAATCGCGGCTGGCGAGCCGCTGCGGATCAAGCAGCGCGACGTCACGGTGCGCGGTCACGCGATCGAATGCCGGATCAATGCCGAAGATCCCTACCGGTTCACGCCCTCACCGGGGCGAATCACGGCCTGGCATCCGCCAGGTGGGCCCGGCATCCGCGTCGATTCGCACGCCTATACCGGCTACGTGGTGCCGCCTCACTACGACTCCATGATCGGTAAGGTGCTTGCCTACGGTGACACGCGCGAACAGGCGCTTCGCCGGATGCGGATCGCGCTATCGGAAATGGCGGTTGAGGGCATCCTCACCAACCTTCCGCTTCATCGCGAACTGCTCGCCGATGCGCGCTTTGTGGCAGGGGGTACGTCCATTCACTATCTCGAGAACAAGCTCGCGCAACGCAGGACCGCTGGCTGACGCATGTTCACCGAGCTCGTGTTCACCGTGGCCGGTGAAGAGGTTGAACGCTGGTCCGACGCCCTGCTTGAGGCGGGCGCGCTGTCGGTCGAAGCCGAGGACGCCGACGCAGACTCCCCCGACGAGCAGGCGATTTTTGGTGAGCCCGGCGAACCCGTGCCGGTGGCGGCCTGGGCGAGGACTCGGCTGCGTGCGCTCCTCGATGCCGGCGACGATGCAGCCGCCGTGCTGGCGCTTGCAGCAGAGCACTGCAGCCTGCGGAATCCGTCCTATGCGCTGCATCCGATCGCCGACCAGGATTGGGTGCGGCTTACCCAAGCGCAGTTCGAACCCATTCCGGTCGGCCCACGCCTCATGATCGCGCCGAGCTGGCATCTCGAAGCGGCGCGGCCCAAGGCCGAGGGCGCGCAGCTGATCATGCTAGACCCCGGGCTTGCGTTTGGCACCGGAAGCCATCCGACCACGCGGATGTGTCTGGAGTGGCTCGATACCCATCTTGAAGCAGGGCAATCGATGATTGATTACGGTTGCGGGTCGGGCATTCTTGCAATTGCCGCGGCAAGGCTTGGCGCGCAACCGGTCAGTGCCATCGATATCGATCCGCAAGCGTTGGTGAGCACGCGCAATAACGCGCTTGCCAACGGCGTGACGCTGCAGATCATGCCCGCAGAGTCCGCACGACCCGACCCCGCGGCGGTGGTGGTTGCCAATATCCTCGCCAATCCGCTAAGGCTTCTCGCACCGCTCCTCAGCTCGCTGGTGAAGCCTGGCGGAGCGCTGGTGCTGGCGGGCTTGCTTGAGCGGCAGGCCGATGAATTGCGTACGCTCTACCCACAGATCGCGCTCGAGGTGTATGCGCGTCGCGAGGGCTGGGCCTGCCTCGCCGGCGTAAGGCGCTGAGCGCACCATTTCCAAACGGAGAAAAACATGACGGGACGGGTAATGATCAGCGGTTCGGTGGCCTACGACACCATCATGGTGTTCGATGGTCACTTCAAAGACCACATCCTGGCCAATCAGGTTCACATGCTCAATGTGTCGTTTCTGACGCCGCGGCTCAAGCGCGAATTCGGTGGCTGCGCCGCCAATATCGCCTACAGCCTGAAGCAGTTGGGCGGTGATCCGATGGTGCTCGCTGCCGTCGGGCGCGATGGTTCGGACTATCTCCAGCGCCTGCGTGCGCTTGGCATCGATATCGGGCGGGTGCGCGCCTTCGACGATCAGTACACGGCGCAGGCCTTCATCACCACCGATCTGTCCGATAACCAGATCACCGCGTTTCATCCAGGCGCCATGGGAAGTGCTGACCAGGTGAGCGCACAGTCCGAGGGCGAGCGCATCGCCTGGGGGATCGTGGCGCCGAACGGCAAAGCGGCGATGATGCGGCACGCGCGTGAATTTGCATCGCAGAACATTCCGTTCATTTTCGATCCCGGTCAGGGTCTGCCCATGTTTGACGGAGAGGAGTTGCGCGGCCTGATCGGCCTTGCCACCGCGTTAACCGTCAACGACTATGAAGCGAAGCTTCTGAGTGATCGCACGGGCTGGTCCGAGGAGGACATCGCTGCCAAGCTGCAGGCACTGGTCATCACGCGGGGTGCGGAAGGATCCATGCTCTATGAAGGCGGCTCGCGCCAGATGATCTCGGCGGCATCGATCAGCCGAGCTGTGGACCCCACGGGCTGCGGGGACGCCTATCGGTCTGGCCTGCTCTACGGACTCTCCCAGGGCTGGAGCTGGCTGGATTCGGCCCGGCTCGGCAGCGTCCTGGGCGCGGCCAAGATCGAGCACGCGGGCGCGCAGAACCATCCAGTCGATCGGGCTGAATTGAGCGCGCGCTTTGCGGCAGCCTATGGTCGTGCGCCCTGGTAACTGATTGAGGGCGCGGCCGGGTCGTGCGACTGCCCCGCGCGTTTCGAACGCTCAGATGGCGGGCGCGATGGCTCGCGCCACCGACAGCCCGACCTGCGCAAGCAAAATCACGATGAGCGGTGACAGGTCAACGCCGCCCAGGCGCGGCAGCCGCCGCTGGATGGGCGACAGGATCGGTTCGGTGAGCAGGTGCAGCATGGGGGCGATGGGCGCATGAGGATTGACCCAGGACAGAATCACCTGAAGAAGCAGCGAACCAATCAACAGCCACAGCACCCAGCGAACCAGCCAGACCACGGCGAGCAAAACGACCGAACCGAATGAAGGGGTGCGCGACGCGTAGAGCAGAACAAACACCACCGCCAGCGCGAGGGCGAGCAGCATGGCCGCCAGCAGACAGGCGCCATCGAAATGCCCCTTCCGCGGCAGGACCGAACGCAGTGGCCGCACTAGCCACTCGGTGAAGGTGAACACGAAATGGCCCACCGGATCGCGCAGTGCCATGCCGAGCCAAATCATCCATAACCGCAGCACACAAGCGGCCGCGAGCAGACTGCCGATTGTGTCCACGACGAGCCACAGCACCTCTCGCATCCGTTCCTCCTGACCCCCTTGCTTGACGCGCCGATCGTAACCCAACAGAGTGCCGGGCGTTGACTGATCTTTTCAAGGCCGTGATTTTGACTGACATCGACGCGGGTGCGCAGCGGTGGCGAGTGATGAGCGCGCTACTGGTGGCAAGCGCGCTGAATATCCCGTTTGGCACGATCTACGCCTTCAGCGTGTTCTTGCGGCCGATGGAGCAGCAGCTCGGCGTTTCACGGACCGAAATGAGCGTGGTGTTCGCAAGCGCCACCGTCGCGCTTGCGTTGGGCATGAACCTGTTACCGGTGCTCGCACGGCGCATGAGCGGCGTTGCGCTCATCCCGATTGCCGGGCTGATCGGCGCGTTGGGAATCGTGATCGTCACGCAGGCACAAGGCTTCTGGATGCTTTTCATTGGCTACGGCGTGTTGTTCGGCCTGGGGGGCGGACTCTCGTTTACCGCGGTCCAGCAGTGCGTGAATCAGGCGACTGTGCGGCCCAGTGGCCTTGCCAACGGTTATGTAGTGAGCACCTACCCGATCGGGGCGATGATCGGTGCGCCCGTGTTCAGCGCCACGCTCCACCTCTGGGGTATTGGCCCCACGCTTTGGCTGCTCGCGGGCGTGTTGGGTGGCGCTGGTGTGCTGGGGGGGTGGCTGTTTCGGCGAGCGGGGCTCACGCTCCTCTCTGCTGCAGCGGCGCAGTCGCCCCCGCAGCCAGTGTCGCTGTCGGACCCGGTTTTCACGCGGCTGTTCGCGGTGTTTTTCCTTGCCGCATCAGCGGGGCTCATGGTGCTGGGGCAGGCGGCCGCGATGCTGCATGCCTACGGTGCGGGGGCGGGCATGGCTGCTGCCGCCACCACGGTCATTACAGCGGTGCTGGCTGCCTCACGGCTGGCAGGCGGTTGGCTGGTTGATCACTGGCAGATGCGTAGCGTGGCGATTGGAGCCAATCTCTGCGCCTTTGCGGGGGCCGTGCTGATCACACTGTGGCCGGTACCGCTGTGCGCGCTCTTTGCGTTGTCACTGCTCGGTGCGGGCTATGGCCTCATGTCCGGGGCCAGTGCCGGGTACATTCCCCGTCTCTGGCCGCGTGACCTCTTTGCTGCCATTGCCGCGCGGCTGTATGTTGCCTGGTGCCTGGCCGCGGTGTGCCTGCCCGTGCTTGCCGGCTGGTTGTTTGATCTGACTGAGAGCTATCGTGCCGCGGTGATGGTTGCGGCAGTAGGCAATCTGGCTGGAGCCTGGCTGGCACGGCGGATTGCGCTGACAGGGGCTCGGACGCCCTGAGTAAAAACGGGGCAACGCTTGCGCGTTGCCCCGTTAAAGCCTCTGCCCGGATGACTCCGGGCGCAAGCTTACGGACGGTTCCCAGTCGGG